>JAWLBW010000006.1:0-38468 GCA_041687475.1 bacterium | reverse complement strand
GGGCCCGACGCGCAGCACGCCCGACGGCCCCCCCACGTGTGCGCGAATCATTTCCGGACCGTAAAATTCGCGCACACCGGTAACCGCGATGTCGATAGGGTGCATCGACAGGCTGATGACTTCGTCGCCGAACGCGGCCTCGGGGTCGAACCCCAGGCGGGCGTTACGCCAGTCGCCCGAAAACAACGAGGTAATGATCTGCTCGACCTGTGCCACGACGGCATCGAACAGGTCTTTGGCCGAGATATAACCCAACTGCACCAGTACGGCGCCCAGGCGCTTGCGTTCGGCTTTCGCCTTATCAAGCGCCTCGAGCAGCTGGTCCATCGTGACCTTGCCCTGCGTAAAGAGAATCTTGCCGATCTTGTCTTCACTCAGGTTCGAGGTGGCGAAAATGGGCACGCCGTCCTTGAAGTAAACGCAACGCTTGTACTTCAAGCGCTCGGCAATGAGCATGCCGGTCAGACGCTGGAAGTGAATTTCACGAAAGATTTCCGGGAGATCCCGGCTGTCGAGTAGTTTCTGCTCGAGACTCATAGATACTATTGATGGTATTGGTTTTCAGCCACCGTCGCAAGCCGTGAGGGTGGCCGGCGGCAGAGTGTGAGCAGATGACCCGCATACGGCACACCGGGTAGCCGATGCAGAAAACGTGATTCGGGGGAAGGCAGGCCCACCCCCATGCTCGAGCGTGAAGCGGCCGGCACGAAGATGTCTTTGCCCTTAAAGGGGCAAGCCGGATGCCCTGCGTGCTCGCGCCCCGTCAACGGGGCTCGGCTTCGACGATGCGCATCCACCCGGAGTGGCGAACCCGCCTGCGACCGGTATAGCGAGCTTCGGCGGCAGGCCGGTAAACGGCCTTTACGTGAAAGCCGCCTTCATCAAAAACCTTACCGATGTCTTTGTCGTTGCGCAGGTAAAGGTGGGGCCGGTCGGCCACGACAGCAATGGCGGTCGACCCGACTTTCATCCACCAAGCGAGCAGCCGGCCTGATGTGCCGCGCAGGTATACGTCGGCAAGCAGGGGGGCCGAAAGCGGCCGGGCGATGTCGGCCAGGCGGCCGAGCAGTTGCACGTAGCTGGCGCGGTCGAAGTAGGGCGACAGCCCTTCGGTAATGACAACGGTTCGCAAACCCGGGTCACAGGCGGCAAGCACCCGCTCGACGAAATCGGCGCGCGTGGCGTCGATGCCGAGAAAGAGCGGCCTCCTTGCCGGCGAAAGGTCGCTGCAACGACGGCGCTTTTCGTCCATGACGGCCGGGCGATCGACCTCGACGTAGCGAAGGGCTTGGCCGGCGAAGGTACAGCCCCGCCGACTGTACCCGGCGGCGACTTCGACCACCTGCTCTACTGCATGTGAGCGAATGTACTCGTCGAGAAAGAGGTGCCGCGGACGCAGGGCGCCGTCGAACAGTGCGCGCCCGACGCCCCCCGGAAGCAGGCTTCCCGCCGCCATCGACGACCGGAAAAGCAGCCTGCCCCGCCAGTCGGCAAAGCGCTCGGAAAACGGAAGCCCCATCGCTTCCCAGGCCGCGGCGGTATACCGGGCGGTAAGGGAAATGTCGGCAGGATTTCGCATGGTGGCGGCCCCGGAAGTGAACGGAAGGAGAAAGAAAAAGGGGGAAGCCGCACCGTAGCTTCCCCCTTTGTATCAGATTCGCTCGACGATAGTGGCGATGCCCATGCCGTAGCCGATGCACATGGTGGCCAGGCCGTATCGCAGGTTGTTCTGCTCGAGCTGGTTCACCAGGGTGCCGATGAGGCGTGCCCCCGACGCTCCCAGCGGATGGCCGAGAGCAATGGCTCCGCCCCAGATATTCACCTTCGACGGGTCAATGCCGATATCGTGCATGGTGGCCAGGGGAACCGAAGCGAAAGCTTCGTTGATTTCCCAGAGGTCGATATCCTCGGCCTTCAGGCCCGCCTTTTTGAGCACCTTCTGCGTGGCCGGAATCGGGCCGGTCAGCATGATGACCGGCTCACTGCCGACAATGCTCTGGGCCACGATACGGGCGCGGGGCTTCAGTCCCAATTCTTTTGCCTTGGCTTCGCCGGCGATGAGCACGGCGGCGGCGCCGTCGACGATTCCCGAGCTGTTTCCGGCCGTAATGCGGCCCTCGGGCGAGAAGGCGGGCTGCAGGGCGCCCAGAATTTCGAGCGTCGTCGAAGGACGCATGTGCTCGTCGCGTTCGAACGTGCGCTTGCCGCCGTCTTCGGTGGGTACCTCGACGGACATGATTTCCTTCTCGAAGCGGTTTTCATCCCACGCCTTTTTCGCCTTGACCTGACTTTCATGGGCAAAACGGTCGAGGTCTTCACGCGAGAAGCCCCACTTGTCGGCAATCATGTCGGCCGAAATGCCCTGGGGAACGAGGTCGGGAAAACGATCGGTCATGCGCGAGCCGACGGCTCCGGGCATGTCGGCGCCCATGGGCACGCGGGTCATGTGCTCGACGCCGGCGGCAATGACGATGTCCTGCGCGCCCGAACCGACGGCCTGGGCTGCGAAATTCACAGCCTGCTGGCCCGATCCGCAAAACCGGTTCAATACCACGCCGGGAATTTCAATCGGCAGATCGGCGGCCAGCACGGCCGCACGGCCGATGTTCATGCCTTGCTCGCCGGTCTGTGTCACGCAACCCATGAGCACGTCGTCGACAAGGGCGGGGTCGAGGTTGTTGCGCGCAACCAGGTCTTTCAGGGGCAGGCTGGCCAGGTCGACGGGGTGCATGCCGCTCAGGCTGCCCTTGCGCTTGCCCATCGGGGTGCGAACCGCATCAATGATAAATGCTTCAGCCATGAAATCTCTCCGTGTGATGATCTACCGGCGGGCGACATTCCAGGCGTTCCGGTCACCGAACCGAGGCGTAGCGTCGTCCCGGATAAATGCTAGCAGAGGGCGAAATCGTGGTCAACAGACACAACCCTAACCCATTGAACACATTGAGCTTTCGCAGACAGGATGAATGACGGCTCATTCAAATATCCGTCGAACGGCGCCTCTTTCGGCCGCAGTGCCGCGAGCGGCAGAAGCGCCCATGCGAATGCAGATTCGGTCCTTCCCTTTCCTGAGCCGCGCCGACAGGCCATCTCCTGTCGGCCCCATGCCATCGCAACCGACCCATAAGAGGTCTTATCGATTGCCGCATCGGCGCCAACCCGCTAGCATATAGCGTTGTTCATCGTGTTGCAGCCGGGGCCGTGAATCCCGAAGCAGCGTTCACCATTCGGAGTCATGATGAAGCGTTTTCTCCTTACCCTGCTATCCGTATTCATCGCCGCACCCGCCTGGGCCCTGCCCGCCGGTGCGCCGGGTTTCGCCCTTCACAACCGCGAACAGGACTTTTCCATCACCGGCGGGCTGGGCTATGCCCACCGACAGGTGCGCGGCGCGCACTTCGCCGACACCGCCTACGACACCCAGAGTACGATTCGCTTCGTCGTTCGCGGCCAATATGCCGTTCAGCCCTGGCTTACCCCCATGTTGACCGTGGGCATGGGCGACCGCAGCCGTAAGTTGACCGATTTTTCCGGCGAACTGGGCGTCATTGCCGGCGCCGGCCTGCGCATAGACCCGGTTATTCAGCGCAGAAACACCGGCTTCGGCGTGGCCGTTGTCGTGCAGGGCTCATACGAACGCAGCTCGGGAACCGGGCGTTATCGTATTTTTGACGAAGACGACAACCGCTTTCGCGAATCGGGCGTACTCAAGCAGGCCGACCTGGCGCAGACCTGGCACCTCGACGCGACCCTCCTGTTCTCGCGCAAGGAAGGCCGCGTGTCCTTCTACGGCGGTCCCCGTTTCGACTATGACTGGACCTACTACGATACGCGCGATGAGCTTGTGCGACCGTACAACCCCTTCGGCATCGTCATCGGCATCGACTACGACGTGACCCCCGAAGTCTTCTTCAGCGCCGAGATGGAAAACTTTCACCAGGATTCGCTCTACATTCTGGTAGGCGGAAGATTCTGATACCCGCCGGCTCCGACGCAGCTCATCACGCATGGGGAAGCGGGTGCAGCCTTGTACCGCTTCTCCTCGAAGACCAAAGCAAAAGCCCGCCTTCCGGCGGGCTTTTGTATTTCGGACGATTTTCAGGCCCGGTCCATTTCAAGCCAGAGAAGCAGGGCGCGATAACGACGATTTAGACGCCGTGCCCACTCGTCAGTCGCGGGTAATCACGTAAACGCGCCCGGCGCCCCGGTCGCCGTGTCCGCTTCCGGGCGCGCCCACCACCCATTCGTCGCTTCCCCCCGAATTCAGGTCGCCGGGCAGCAACACGCTGTATCCCAGTGCGCCATCGAGATCACGCCCGTACATTTCGTAAAGGAACTTGCCTCCGGCTGCCGTGGCCGAGACCGCATAGGCACTGCCCGCACCGTAGAAGTAATCCTGAAGCGTGCTCGGGGCACCGACGATGACGTCGGCCAATCCATCGCCGTTGACGTCGCCGCCCGATGCGAGCACCGCCCCGAACCCCGGCCCCGCATTGGGCATACGCCCCGATAGATGCCACAGCGTATCGAAACTACCCGACGAAACGGCCACGATACCGCCGTCGAGGGGTAACAGCGAAACCCGGTAGGGCACACCGACAATCCAGTCGTCGAGTCCGTCGCCGTCAAGATCGGCGATGGGAACAATGGCGGCGCCCGCCTGTGTGCCGAGTTCCTCACGACGCCATGAGCCGAGCACCTGTCCGGTCGCCCCGTCGTAGAATGTCACGTTCGCGGGCGAGGGGTACAGGCCCGCCCCCGGTGCGCCGATGGCGTAGTCGGGAACCGAGTCGCCGCTGATGTCTATACCCCCGGCCACAGCGACTCCGAAGTAGTCGCCGTAGGCGTAGCCGATGTGGGTACGAATGAGTGCCGGCAAGCCCATAGCCAGGTCGCTGCCGCTGTAGATGTTGACGATGCCGGGTCCCTCGTCGGGCAGCGACGTGGGCGAGCCGCCGCAGTTGCCATGGGCGCAGCCGAAGCCGCCCACCGCCACGTCGGCCACGCCGTCGCCGTCGATGTCACCAATGACCGCGATTGAGTGACCGAAGTGCATGCCCGTAGCCAGTCCGTCGATCGAACGAATCAGCCCGCCGGCATGATCGTATACGTTTACCCGCCCGCCGAGAAAGTGACCGGCGCTGAACAAAGGCGCGCCGACGACGTGAACCGGATTTCCGGCATACAGGTACGAGGCCAGCGGGGTGCCCGGAATATCGTAATTGGAAGGCGCATAGAAACCGCCGCTTCCGAAATCGTCTTCACGATTGCCCGTAACCGGGTCGACGACGGCCACCCTTCGCAGTCCGGGCGAGCCGACCAGAATATCGTTCAGGCCGTCGCCGTCCCAGTCGGCCGCGGCCAGGGCGCCGCCCATGGTTTCGCCTTCGGCCAGTCCGTCAGACTGCGAGAGAATGCGCGCATCGGCCGCCGCCGACACCTCGTCGGCATATTCGCTTCTACAAGCGCCGTCGGCCGCCCGCGCCGACAGGTAGAACCGACTGCCGAGCGGCAGGCCCTGCAACTCGGTCACGAAGGGCTTCTCGAGAATGTCGGGAAGGGGTCCGTGCAGCGCGGGCGATGTTACCCCGCTGGCCGAGGTAAAGGCATACGGAGCGCCTGCATCGAGAGCGTAATGAACTTCGTAGCCGCTTGCGTGCTCGACCTTTTCAAAACTGTAGCGCAGTACGCCCACATCGCCGGTCGGCCCGGTCGCCAGCCCACCCCAGGCATCGAATACAGGAGGCGGCAGCACCACGTAGGCGCTGACCGGCTCACTGTAAGGCGAGACGTTGCCCGCATCGTCGGTCGAACGGACGCGCAGTTCGTGCCAGACGCAGTTGGTCAGGTTCTCGAGCCGGTGCGCGAAATCGAGCGCATACTCGGTGCGAATGGCATCGCCGCTTACCGCGTTGCTGATAAGCAAGGCATAGCCTTCGATATCGAAAGCGGGAATGTCCCACAGCGCGTCGGCCGCCCGATTGCCGCCCTCGAAAACGTGAATGGTTGTGGCCGGCGGCACGATGTTGTCGATGGCGTAGAGCTCGGTACCCGAAACCCATTCGCTCAGATTACCCGCCTGGTCGAAGAGCCGCATGCGCACCGTCAAATCGTCCTGGTCGACGGGCGGTGTCGCAGGAACGGTAAAGGCGGCCCGGTAAACACCCGAGGCAAGCCCCATCGCCGCATTGCCGGGCCCCCCCATGGACGAAAAGTCGACCTCGCCACCCGCGACATCGGCTGCCCCGCCCCCACCCATCGGCAGGTAGGCAACACGCAGCACATCGCCCACGTTGCCCACGCTCATACCGAGCGAATCGGGCATCCACAACCCCTGAATGTCATCGGCCGTCAGCGTAGGCGGGGTCGAGTCGTTCACGATGCGGGTGGCCGCGCTCCGGCGTCCCAGCCCGTCGATGGAAACCACGTAAACGTAGTCGCCGGGCTGCTCGACATTTCCCGGCACCGAACCGTCCTTGATGTCGAGCGGCCCGAACGCCCCGTCGGAAGCCGCCATGCCGCTGCCCAGCAGCACGGTCAAGGTGTAATCGGCGTACACGCGCACTTCGGCCCCCGCCTTGACGGCCCCCGGATCGCCGTACACGAAGTCGCTTGTTCCGGGCGGGTTCTCGATGACGTGCAGCAGACTCGGCGGCGGCGGAGGCGGCTCAGCAAGGTCAAGCCGAATCGAGTCGGTTACCGGCCCATACGCCTGTCCGGCGCCGTCGAAGAACATCGCGTACATCGTCTTCTGGCCCGGTGTCGGCGACAAGGCGTAACCGTAGGAAGGCCGCATCATGAAACGCGGCGCGGCTGCCGCCGCCGTCGCGCTTTCACCAAAGGCGACCGACGCGGCATTATCGGCCGAAAGCGACAAGACCACATTGGTACTCGACGTAGCCGGAGCGCCGTCGTTGATGACGACGCTCATGTTGGTCACCGGCAACGGCGCGGTGCTTCCGGGTTCGTTCAGCTCGATGGCGGCGCTGACCGGACCGGCATAATTGCCCCTGATATCGAAGAACACCGCGTGAACCGTCTTTCTGCCGGCTCCGGGCGACAGCTCGTAGGAATATTGCGTCGCAAACGGGTAGCGCACCTTGCCGAAGAGCGCCTGGGGGTCTTCGCCGAAGGCGAGCGTCGCCACGTTTTCGCCGGCGAAGGAGAGGCTGACGGTGCGCGTGGTGGTTTCGGTGGCCCCACCGTTTATCTGCAGCGAGACATTACGAATCGTCGGGCTGACCTCGAGCGCGCGCACCGAAAACCGCGCGCCCGAAAAGTAATAGCCCATGGTGCGCGGCACTATCAGAAAATCGCCGGTCTTACCTGCCGGCGTAAGCGGAAAATCGTCGCTGACCGGCACCTCGACCGTCTCGCTGACCTCGCCGGCAAACGACCCCAGCGCCAGGTCGCGCAGCTTCACATCGTCGGCACCGGCATGCCATACCTCGACGGAAACGTCGCTTTCGGCTTCCAGGTATCCGATCAGGGTACCGCGTATGACCTCGCCCGGGTGATACAACGACGAATCGGTATACAACTCGAACCAGTTGTCGCCCGTCTGCGGATCGGAAAGCCTGGTAACCTCGATCTCGATTTCGGAACCCGAGGGAACATTCAGTCGCCGCTTGTCGATACGTCCGTCGCGGTCGGCATCGACCAACACATGATACCGGCCTTCGACATCGAGAAAGGCCGTGCGTCCGGCTTCGTCGGTACGTGCCTTCTTCCACCCGGCCGAGGTGCGGGTCAGTTCGCCCAGCGGCGTGTCGGCGTCGACCAGAAACACATCCCACCCGGCACCGGCGGCCGTGGCTTCGCGCCCCGGGCCGAACGGCGAAGCGTCTTCGATCCGGTCGACGACCTTGACGCCGATGCCCTTTCCCACCTCTGCCCGTGAACAGGCGCCGAGCAGGAAGACCCCGACCAGAAACAAAACCCAACGATTCATCTTATGCAACATGCCAGGCTCCACGAGGTCAGGGACGACGTTCGACTCGGAAACCGACACGCCGGTCTACGGCACGCCGGTCTTCCGATTGCCCCTCGGCGGGGCGTGAATATACGGTAATCGTTGTCGCAAGCTGCCGCGGCGAAACACCCTTTTCGACCAGAAAACGGTACACCGCCTCGGCCCGCTCGTCGGCAAGCCCGATGTTAAACGTGCGCGTACCCACCGAATCGGCCCGGCCTTCGATCACGACCCGCTCGATTGACGGGTCGGCGGCAATTTCATCGGCAAGCTGTTCGAGCAGATCACGGAATGCGGGCGTGAACTCCGACGAGCCGAACGCGAAGTAAACCCTGTCGAAATCATCGGGCGGCGCCGCCGCCGTCAACGTCGCCTCTGCCGATTTCGCCCTGGGCCGCGGCGCGGGCGTGGGAGTCGCCTCAACCGGCTTTGCCGCCGGCTTCACGACAGGCGCCGGTGGCTTCGCGGGCACGGCAGCCACGGGCACCGGAGCGGGGGGCGTCACTGGTTTCGGCTCGGGCTCGGGAACAGGCGCGGGCGCCGGAACCGGCTTTTCAACGACCTTCGGCGCCGGAGGCGGCTCGCTGACCGGATCGGGGGCCGGCGGCACTTCAGGCTCGGGTACGAAGGGCCGTACTACCGGCTCCTTCTGCAGTGCGATACGGTTGAAATTGACCGTCTTCGCCCGCGCCAGGGCGAAGGAGCGTTTTTCGGCAATGAAACCCGGCGCCGTAACCGTCATGGCGTAGGAACCGGGCGCAAGTTCGACCTCGAACGCCCCGGAGCGGGCATGGCTGGCAAGCGGCCCCTCGCGTCCCTCGATGCTTACCCAGGCGGCGCCTCTGCGCTCGCCCAGATAGACCACGCCCTTCAATGTGCCCAGGTTGCGCTCGAGGCTGAAGTTGCCCGAGTTCAGTTGCCCACCCCCCAGGCGAACCCTCACGTCGCGGGCAAGATAATCGGGCGCTTCGAGCCGCAACGCATACTCGCCCTGCGAAGCCTCGAACCGGAAACGCCCCCCCGCCTCGACCAGAATCGACGGATCGGCCGTGACCTGCAGGCCAGCGACCGGGCGGCCCGTGGCTGCGTCGGTAACGGCGCCCACGAACACGCCGGGCGGCGGAAACAGCGCCTGATACCAGGCCCGCAACGGCGGCTCATAGGCCACGGCAAGGACGGCCCGCCAAGGTGCGTCGGTAGGAAAAGCGGCCGAGCGCTCGCGCGTCAACGCCAGATCGACCTGCGGGGTCACGACAAGGCCAACCTTTTCAACGACGAAGGAAACCCCCGGCGTAAGCCGGTGCGGGCTGCCCGCAAACCCCAGCCCATCGCCCAGGTACTGCTCGGTACCGTATTCGAGAAAGGGGCGGTAGAAACTGTCGCGATATTCGAAAGCAATGCGGCCGGCCACGGCGTGATGCGTCGGCTTCTGCCAGGCCAGCGTCTCGAGCGGCGTCTGCACCGGCGCCACGTCGACCCAACGCTCGCCCACCCACCCGAGGCCGGCGTGAACGCCCCAATGTTCACGACGGTAGCCGGCCAGCGCCATGAACGTCGGCGCAAGACCGCTCGACCCCACGTAATGACGCCCCTGCAGCAAAGCGCCCACCGCCCAATCGCCGAATTTTTCGCCAAGCCGCAACGAAAAAAGCGAATCGCCGCGTACCGGAATCTCACGTGGACTGTTGTAAAGGCTCGATGTATCGAGAGCCCGGTACCCTACCGCGAGCTCGACCTGGTCGAGGGGCGCGAAGCTCAGAAAATACGACTGGCGTAACTGCGCGCCATCGTCCTGCGCATAGACGAACGACGGCGTGGTTCCGTAATCGATGGCCAGGCCGGCACGCAAGGTAAGCGAACGCGAGGGAAACGCCTCCGGCAGCAGCGAAAAACCACCCAGCCCATCTCTTGTATGAGGAAACGGGCCTTCTGCCAGCACCGGCGAGGTCGAGCCGACCCAAAATGCGGCGAACAACGCGCCGATCCATAACCTGAGCACCACACCGCCCCCCGGGGATTGAGCCTACAATGTAACACAGGTGACAACCCACGCGGTAGCTCTTCATCCGAGAAACCGCGTCCGGGCATTTCTG
Organism: bacterium; assembly: GCA_041687475.1. Taxonomy (GTDB): domain Bacteria; phylum J088; class JAWLBW01; order JAWLBW01; family JAWLBW01; genus JAWLBW01. The sequence goes on along the minus strand of JAWLBW010000006.1, from coordinate 28,403 downwards.
GGTAGAAAAAGGGCGAGCGGCCTCTTCACGAGTGCGGGGCGATTGCCCTCTCGACATGCTATGCTGTTGCGCACGAAAGGAGTACCGTCATGCGACTGACCAAGTCGGCCCTCGTAGGGGCCAGTCTGCTTCTTGCCTCGTTCGGTTGCGGTAAGAACGAGACGAAAACCGCCCAAGCTCGCCCCTGCGCCGGCACCCTGGCCAGTGACGCCTCGGGCAATCCCACAGCCCGCGTCTTCTCCCTCGGAATACGGCAGGATCTGCGTCGCATGACCTCGTATGACGCCTATTCGGCCATCTTCGAAGAAGCCATGGCCGAGCAGGCCCCCTGTTTTTCCAAGACCCTTCCGAACCTGGTGGTGCTGCCCGAAGATTCGGCCCTCATGGCTGCCTTCATCGGCGCGCGGGGCGAAGAAGCCCGCGCATACGACGACAGTCTCTCGGCCTTTGCCACCCTGTTTTCAACGTACGCCGACCCCCTCTCCTGGTATCGCAAGGCCTACCCATCGGCCCCCGGCGTGCGGCAACTGCTGCTGGCCATGACCGACACCCTCGCACGGGCCATCGAGCAGACTTTTCCCCGTCTGGCAAAAAAGTACGGCGTTTACCTGGTGACCAACGTCAACGTGGCCCCCTACGAATCGACCGACGACCCCGAGCTGGTCGCCAGACTCGGCGACCCCGACGCGGGCGACGGAAAATCTGCCTGGGTCGCGACCGAACCCGAGGTCTACAATGTTGCCATTGCCTACGACCCCGAAGGTCGTGAAATTGGCCGTGTTCGCAAAGCGTATCTCGTGCCGGCCGAAGAAGACATGCTCATGATGAGCTACGGCCCTCTCGAGCAACTACGCCCCATCGCGACTCCCATCGGCCGGCTGGCGCCCGTCATCAGTAAAGATGCGTGGATGCCCGACGTGCTCGAGCGCTTCAACGATCTGGGGGCCGACATTACCCTGCAGCACGAAGCCTTCAGCGGCTGGGGCATCGCCGAGCGAGACGGCGGCGAATGGCTGCCCGAAGTGGTCATGGAAAGCATGTGGAACCACGTACAGGCCTACGACTCGTTTCGCTTTTCCCTCTTTCCGTGCCTGACCGGCAACCTGCTCGACATGGTGTTCGATTGCCAGAGCGCCGTGGTGCTCGAAGCGTCACCCGGGCAGCCCGCCCAAGCCTTCGTGGGCATGGAACCGGTTACCGGCTTTCTCGATATCGGCCCCTGGGTCATGCCCGATCCGGTCGAAGAAGACGCGACCCTTTCCCTTGAGGAACGCCGCAACTTACTGCGTGAACGCGGCCAGGCCATGACGCCCGGCGCCGGCGAACCGTATGAAAATGCCTACACGCAGTCGTCGGCCCGCGGCGACATCGCCCTTCTTCGCTCGGAGAGCGGGCTTTCACGACGGACCGCCGAAGGTGGCGAGACAATTGAACTCGTCGAAAGCGTCGACGACGAAGTGAATCAGATACGTCCCGACGCGGCAGTTTCCGGGGGAACTCTGCACGTCATCTGGCTGAACGATACACCCGAAAACCGCACCGTACGCCACGCCCGCCGTAAGGGCACGGATTCCTTCAGCGTGCGGGACCTACCCTTCGCCGCCGAAAAGCCGTACGCCGCCCGTATCACGGCCGACGGCGAACGGGTTTACGTCGTGGCCGTCGACGATGCCGCCGACGGTGCCTCGAGTCGCCTCTTGCTTGCCCGCAGCACCGACGGCGGCGCCACGTGGACGGTCGACGGCGACGCGCTGAACGACGGCCCCGCTTCGGCCCGCTGGAACCCGGCCGTGGCCGCTGCCGACGGACGTTTCTACGTTACGTGGACGGACCGCCGTTCCGGCAGCAGCGATATTTACCTGGCCGCGAGCGACGACGCAGGCGAGACCTTTACAACTCGACGCCTCGACACACCCCACGAAAACGAAAAAGTCGCCGGCAATGCCCGTAACCCCCGCAACAACCAGGCACTCTCGGCCCTTGCGGTCAGCCGAAGCACCATCGTCGCGACATGGGCCGACTTTCGCGACTATGCGTGGGACATTTACGCAACCTTCAGCACCGACGGCGGCGACACTTTCAGCCCGAATGTACGCATCAACCCGCCCGCCGCCATCGTCGATGAAAAAGAAACCGAGCGCATTTACGGCATCAACAGCGTCGCCATTCTCGGCACGCGGGCCCTGATAGCCTACGAAGGCCTTGACGATCGTGGGCCCTGGCGTCGTGTCGAAACCACCCTGCTCTGCCTGAGCGATTGCGAGGGCACGACCGCGACCGGGTTCGAAGAGCCCGAGCCATCTTATCGTCCGCATCTCGCTATCGACGGGAATTCGGTAGTCGCCGTATGGCAGGATCTAAGAAACGGCGACAATGACGTTTACGCCGCCACCTGGAATGGAGTAAACTGGTCCAGCGTCGTCAAGGCGGCCGGCGGCCCCGGACAGCAGTTCAACCCACGCTCGGCCGGACGAACCATCGTCTGGGAAGACTGGCGCTCGGGTCATGCCCGTGTCGGTGTGAACACCGTCGCCGATTGAGAAAGCAGAATTCACGCATCGCCTCTAGAACAAAGCCGGCCTCGGCCGGCCGATGCCCGGTCTTTACGAACGCAGAGAGCAGCAACCGCTTCATGGTCATTCTCGCACTTCTGGTCATACCCTTTCTGGGCACCCTTTTCGCCCTGTCGGCGCGGCGGCAGATTGCCTCGGGCGCCAGTGGTCCCTATCCGTTCGACCGACCGTTTCTGCGCGGCCTCTTTTACGTCATCGCCTTCTACATTCCGGTGCTGGGCTACTTCTACCATGCCCTGCCGGCATGGAGCCTGGCCTATCTCATCGAACCGGTGCGCATGCCGCTGCTTTTCGGGCTGGTGCTGGCAAGTGCCTCGTTCAGCGGCTTTTTCTTCTTCTACCTGGCAACCCAGGCCTTGCTTCGCGCCCGTCGGCCGCTTACGGCCTGGTTGGCCGCGGCCCAGGCGGCTCTCGCCGCCGCTACCTGCATCGCGCTTTTCGGCGACGACTTGCGCTATGCGGGCGACTACTATAACTTCCATACGGGTACGGCACCGCTGTTGTCGTTCGACAATGGGCTGGCCGAAGTTTTGATCGGCCTTGCCCTGCTCGGCCTGCCGGCCCTGGTCCTGCTTTCCTGGAACGCGCGCGAAGACAGCGCCTTCCCCCCCATTGAAGCCGAGGATACTCGATGGTGAACGTTCTGCGTTATCTCGTTCTTGCCTTGTTTCTACTACCGCTTGCCTCGTGCGAGAAGACACCCGGTTATGGGGAGGCAATACGCTTCGTCGAAAACGACACCGAGTGGAGCGTCACGCTGCACCGCGCCTGGTATCATGCCGATCCCGCGCGCGTCATGGTCGAACTCGAATATCGCAACGACGGGGGCGACAGCTACTCAATCAAGCCGACGAACCTGGTCGTAACCGATGGAGAGCAACGCTGGTTCGCAGGCGGAAAAGCAGCCTACATTCCCCATATTCGCCCCGGCGAGAGCTTTCGCATTCGTGCCGCCTTCAACACCGTTACCGTTACCGGTTCGCAACTCTATCTGCAGCCCTTCAACGATCTGGTGCACGCCAATCCGCGCTTCCTCTTGAAGAACAAGGGCGAAGTGCCCCTGCCGGGCGAGCACCTTACGCCTGATTGGCACATTCCGCGCTGAGCGGCATGACAGCGGTAGAGTCTCTGCCGATTGCCCTCGGCCTCGGGGCCGCGGTATGTTGGGGCACCGCCGACTTCCTGGCCAAGAAGCGTACCGAAGCCGAAGGCGGGCTCGTCACGCTGCTCTGGCTCTATCTGGTGGGCACCCCCCTCTTCGCCCTGATCTGGGTTGTGCGCGGGTTTCCGCTCGTCGAACCGGCCACCTTCGCGTGGTGGGTGCTCACCGGAACCATGAACGCCCTGGGTTACTTTGCCCTGTACCGCGGCTTTCAGGTGGGGCTGCTTTCCGTGGTCTCGACCACCAACGCGGCCTGGGCGGCCATAACCGTTCTGCTCGCGATTGTCTTTCTCGGTGAATCGCCGACGGCCCTCGCCGCCTCGGGCGTCGTTCTCACCGTTGCCGGTGTCATGCTGGTTTCCTATTCGGGCGGTGGGTGGCGCATAACCGCCCCCGGCTTCATACAGGGCGCGACGTCGGCACTGCTTTTCGGCACCAGCTTTTTCCTGCTCAAGAGACCCCAGGCCCAGGGCGACGTCTTCGCACAGGCAGTTACCATGCGCATGGTCGGTCTCATCGTGATCGGTCTGGCACTGGCCGCCCGCCGCACAGACTTTCGCCGCTATCTTACCCGGCCGCCGCTGTTCGCCTTCATCGACAGCGCCGGCTTTCTGTCCATGGTGGCGGGTTTGTCGGTGGGTGCGGCCTATCTCGTGTCGCCGCTCGGCAGCATGCTCACACCGGTAGCGGTTCTGCTGGCCGTGATGTTTCTTGGCGAGCGCCTGAACCGCTGGCAATGGGCAGGCTTCGTCTTTGTCGTATCCGGCGCGCTTCTTCTGGCCCGCTACGGGTGACCGCCCGCCGTGAAGGTTTCAAGTACCGTCGGCATCGGCATCATTCCACGCTCGAGATTCGGTGTTCGCAGCATCTGCGCTCCGATGAGCGCCAGCCGGCCATCTTTCCCGACACCAGGTTTGGGTTCCCTCGCATGGGCTTGTTATAATGGCGTTTCTCTGCATTCCGGGTGAGGTCAAGGGTATATGAAAAAGATTTTCGTCGTCTCGTTTCTCTTCATTGCAATCGCCGGCGGCGCCTTGTGGTTCGTACTCGGAGGCGCAGACAAACAGGCGCAGCAGGCCGCCAAGCCGGTTCCGCTCGAACAACTCGACTTCAGGCAGCTGCTTACGCGCTCGCTGGCTTGCGAAGAAAACCGCGACAGCGAAGACTGCACGCGCATCTTCGAGCTGCTCGCTCTCAAGTCGCAACCGCAGCACGCCAAACAGGGCGAAAATTTCTGGATGCGCCAGATGTTTCGTCTGGGCGACTGGTATGCCTATGCGGGAACGCACGGGTATGAAGCGGGCGCCGCTGAAGCTCCCGAGGTGGCCAAGGCAGTCGAACTGTACGACTGGGTTCTCGAGCAGAAACCCTTCTTCAGTGCGCAGGCCCTGCTCGGCAAGGCTCGCCTGTACGATTCGCAGTGGAACCGTGACTGGGCCGGCGCACACCGCGACGAAGCCCGCGCCCTTTACGAAAACCTGGTGCGCAGGTATCCCGACAGCCCCTACGCCGCTGAAGCCACCACGGCCCTGAGCAGACTGTGATGCAGATGCCCGACGAAAAGATCAAGGAAGACGTTTCGTCCGAGCTCGAGCGAACGACCCTTCAGAAGCGTCGACGGCGGTACAGCCCCATCGAGGCTGCACGCACGAGTCAGGACTACGCCCGGCACAAGAATTTCTGGCGCGCCATGAATCTTTTCGAGCGGGCGCTGCTCGGACCGCTGACGCCGCAGGTCGAGACCCCCAATGAAGTGGCGTGGATGTGGGAGCGCAGCACCCTGTTGCACTACCGCCTGCCCAGCAGCGAAATCAGGCACGCAACCCCGATTCTCATCGTGCCCCCACTGATGGTCAAACCGACGATCTTCGACCTTCGCCCCGCGCACTCGATGGTCGGCTATTTCCTGAGTCGCGGCTTCGACGTCTTCATGATCGACTTCGGCATTCCGGGCAAGGAAGAAGAGGGCATTCGGGTCGACGATTACGTGCTCGACTTCATTCCGAACGCCGTTCAGAAGATTCGCGAAAAAACCGGCGCGAAGGACGTGAGCCTGGTGGGCTGGAGCATGGGCGGCATCATGAGCTATACCTACGCGGCCTACTACGCGAAGGAAGCCCACGCGCGCAACATCGTGACCATCGGCAGCCCGCTGAACTTCTCGCGCATGTGGCCTTTCTCGCAGCTTGCCAGACTCGTCGACGTACCGGGCACCATGTACGTGCTCGAGCAGATGGGAAACATTCCGCCCATTCTCACACGCACCGGCTTCAAGCTGGTGTCGCCCATCTCGCAGATTACCCGCTACAAGGATCTGTACCTGAATTACTGGGACCGCGAGTGGGTTTCGGGCTACGAAACCATCGGTAACTGGGTAGACGAGTTCATTCCCTACCCCGGCGCGGCCTTTCGCCAGTTCGTGACCGATTTCGTCAAGGACGACCGGCTTCGGCGCGGTCGGCTGAAGATCGCCGGCAAGCACGTCGACCTCAACCGTATCGCGGCCAACGTCTGCGTGGTCGTGGGCACTACCGACAAAATCGCCTCGCCCGAGAGCGTGGCCGCCGCGGTCGATGAAATTCCGGTCGCCGATAAAGCGCGCATCGACGCGCCCCTCGGGCATATCGGCCTCATCGCCGGAAGCGGCGCCCCCAAGTACGTATGGGGACCCATTGCCGACTGGCTGGCCGAACGCAGCGACTGAGCCGCGACCACGCGGCTTCCGGCCGTGACACCCTTTCCCACGGCACTGCTATGCTGACGCATGATTCGCGTTACCGGGCGCGAACGGCAATGGCAGAGCACCTATGTGGGAAAAGTACCTGCTGATATCGCTCGTGACCATGTGCATCGTGCACACGGTTACGCAGGAGCGCATTTTCAAGCCCCTGCGCGACAAGCTGGGCGGCAAGGAAACCTGGCGCGGCTACCTCATCAGTTGCCCCTACTGTTTTTCGCACTGGGTCGCCTTCGTGCTGGTGCCCCTCTTCGGCCTGCGTCTGCTCGAGATTCCGTGGAACTGGGGCCTGGCCGCGTCGGTGCTCGAATGGTTCTTCAACAGCATTCTGGTCGTCATTCTCGCCGCCTTCATTCGCATGGCGTTTTTCTCGATTGACGATCTGGTGGGCGTGTTTCGACGCCAGGAACGCCTGCAGGAAGAAGAACTGCGCAAACGCGAACATGAGGAAGATATGCGTCTCGTGCGCCGTACCGCGGGCTACCATCGTCCCCCGCACACGCAACCGGGCCGCGAACACTGACAGGCTCAAGGCGCGTGACGCCGGGTCACAACCGCCCCGCCCGTTCGTAGGAAACACGGTTGCGCGAAGCGCCTTGACCGGCCAAGACACGCCGTGCTAGGCTTGAGGGCGGATCGCTCAGGAGGCACCAATGGCACAGACCGCGACAAAAAGCCGACGAAGAATCGACGTCATCAACCCGGCCACGATGGAAACGATCGAGCAGATCGACGTCATGGACGAGCGCGAGGTTCGCGCCGCCGTCGGTCGGGCACGTGCCGCCTTCGGCGAATGGGGCCGTCTTCCGATGGCCGACCGTATCAATCATCTGCAGAAAGTGGTCGACGCCATCGTGGCCCGGGCCGACGAAATCGTCGACGTGGTCTGCCGAGAGACGGGCAAAACCCGCATCGAAGCGCTGACGGCCGACGTGGTTACGGTCTGCGATCTGGCCGAGTACTACGCCCGGAACGCCCAGCGCGTTCTCGCCCCGCAGGCCGCCGATACGGGCCTTCTCAAGAACAAGAAAGCCTACAAGGTTTATGCTCCGTACGGTGTGGTGGGCGTCATTTCACCGTGGAACTTTCCCTTTACCCTGGCCTCGGGGCCGGTGCTGACCGCGCTGTTCGCCGGCAACACGGTCGTGCTCAAGCCCAGTGAAGTCACGCCGCTTTGCGGTATGCTGCTCGGCGAAATCGTACGCAGCGTCGGCGACTACCCCGACATTCTGCAGGTGGTTACCGGCGACGGCTCGACCGGAGCGCATCTGGTGCGCAGCGGCGTCGAAAAGATTGCCTTTACCGGCAGCGTTGCCACGGGCAAGAAAATCATGGCGGCCGCCGCCGAAAACCTCACGCCCGTGGTGCTCGAACTGGGCGGCAAGGACCCCATGATCGTCTGTGAAGACGCCGATCTCGACCGCGCAGCCGCCGGCGCCGTCTGGGGCGCCTTCACGAATGCCGGCCAGGTCTGCATGAGCGTCGAGCGCGTGTACGTGCCCGAGCGCATTTACGACACTTTCGTCACTCGGGTGCTCGAAGAAACCCGCAAGATCAAACAAGGCCCCTACACCGACCCCGATGCCCATATCGGCTCCATGACCTTTCCTCGACAGGTCGAAATCGTCGAGCGCCACATGGACGATGCGGTTGCCAGGGGAGCCCGCGTGCTGACCGGCGGGCAACGCCGGCCCGATTTGCCGGGTCTCTTCTACGAACCGACCGTGCTGGTCGATGTCGACCACGACATGCTCATCATGCAGGAAGAGACATTCGGCCCCGTGCTTCCCATCATGAAGGTCAAGGATGAAGAAGAAGCCATTCGCATGGCCAACGACTCGATTTACGGCCTGAATGCCAGCGTATGGAGCCGTGACGACGTAAAGGCCCGCCGCATTGCCGAGGAACGCCTCTATTCAGGCAATGTGGCGGTGAACGAATGCCTGGTCAACTACGCCGTACCCGGCCTGCCCTTCGGCGGCGTCAAGGAAAGCGGCATGGGCCGCACCCACGGCGAGGAAGGCTTGCGCGAGTTCAGCAAGGTCAAGTCGGTCGTGGTCGACCGCTTCGGCCTCAAGCGCGAACCCACCTGGTTTCCCTATCACCCCCGCATGTACGGCGTCGTGCGCCGCGCCATGGGCCTGCTCTTCCGCAAGGGGCTGGGCAACAAGTTGAAGTCGTTGCGTTGACGTGCAACACGCGGGGGCGGGTCGTCCGACGTCCGACGTCCGTCGTCCGTCGTCCGAACCAGTACAGCGCCACGTGCTGCACGGACTTCCCCCCGGGTAGGGGTAACGGCCGAGTGTCGGACCGGCAGACCTTCAGACGTTCGGACCTTCTGAGCCCGACGACCGGTTGCTGTACGCCTCCCCGCGGCCTCGGTCACCTCGTATACAATAAGCTGCCGGATTCGGACTGCCTGCCGATACGTACTGCATCCCAGGTATGCCCGATCGCAGCCGCTTTGCACGCTCCCTCCCTCTGCGTCTCACCGTCGGACCTTGCCCTAAGAGCGTTGGCGAAGGGTGTATCCTTCTTCGACCAATGGGCGACCGGTCGCCCTTTTCGGGCCCGTGCTCGAAAGGTTTCAATGGAAGAAAGCGCACGAGGGAGACTTCTATGTACCGTTTCGTCCTGTTCAACCGCAGCCTCGAAAATCTGCGCTCCGTCGGCGCCCGTTGCCTGCGAGCGGCATTTCCGGCCGCCCTGGGAATGACGTTTGCCCTGGCCGGTACGGCCTCGGCGCAGGAAACCGCTCCCACGCAGCAAGAGCCCGTTCCCCTGGCACAAGCCACCCCCGAAGGTGAACAGGCGCCGCAACAGCCGCCCCTCTTCAATATCGGCGAAGAGGTAAACCTGGCAGAATTCGCCTACCAGGTCTCTTCGGCCACCTGGCGAATGGCGCCCGAGGGCCAGGTGCTGGGCGGCATGCCGCTCAAGGAAAACCTTATCGTCGAACTTCGGCTGCGCAACCAGAGCGACGAAAAACAGGATGTGCCTTCCTTCGTGCTGATCGACGAAACCGGCGAAGCCCGCGAGGCGGTGGCGCCGGTTCTCGACACCCCTGAAGGGCCCATCGTTCTCGACGAACTCCTGCCGGGCGGCCCCATACAGGCAAAGCTTTACTTCAACGTGCCGAAAGGGCGCTCGTATCGACTTCAGGTAACCGGCGCCGACTGGTCGACCCAATCGACGCTGGTTCCGCTCGAAACCGAGCCCGGCTCCTGATACGTTACGTGCATGTGGAAAGAGTTCAAGGAGTTCGCGGTACGCGGCAATGTCGTCGACATGGCCGTGGGTATCATCATCGGCGGCGCCTTCGGGCGTATCGTGCAGTCGCTCGTCAACGACATCGTCTTGCCGCCAATTTCCCTGCTGTTCGGTCCGGTCGATTTCAGCCAATTATACATCAACCTGACGGCGCAGGATTTCGAGTCGCTGGCCGACGCCCAGGCAGCCGGTGCGGCGGTCATTTCGTGGGGCCAGTTCGTGACCGCCGTTCTGCAGTTTCTCATCGTGGCTTTTACCGTCTTTCTTCTGATAAGGCAGGTAAACAGGTTGCGGCGACCGGAGGCGGCAGCCGCCGCCACGCCCGACATGAAGGCCTGTCCCTACTGCATTTCGAACATTCCCCTGCTGGCAACGCGCTGTCCGCAGTGTACGGCCGAACTTCGGCCAAGCGCCTGACGGGCAACGGCCCTTCTCTCGATCTTTCGAAGGTGACGCCTGTGCTCGATCCGTGTAAGGATAAACGAATACCGCAGGCCAGGCGCATGAACCGGCGAAAGTCCTGGAAAGAGCCGAGGTGAAGATGCGGGTTCTCGTCACCGGTGCAACCGGCTACATTGGGGGAAGATTGGTGCCCCTGCTGCTCGAGCGCGACTACCAGGTACGCTGCATGGCGCGAAACGCCGAGCGGCTGCGCGGGCGGTGGAAGGGCGTCGAGGTTGCCGAAGGCGACGCGCTGCGTCCCGAAACCCTGGCCCATGTCCTCTCCGGCGTCGACGTTGCCTATTACCTCATTCACTCGCTGGCGGCAGGCAGCGGCCAGTTCGCCGAACGCGATCGGAAAGCGGCCCTCAACTTCGCCACGGTGGCCGCAGACGTCGGCGTCAAACGTATCGTGTACCTGGGCGGTCTGGGCGAAGACTCGAGCCGGCTTTCGAAGCACCTTGAAAGCCGCCATCAGACCGGCGACTGCCTGCGACAGGGCGAGGTGCCCGTAACCGAGTTTCGCGCCGGCATCGTCGTGGGCTCGGGCGGCCTGTCGTTCGAGCTCATCCGTTACCTCACCGAACGCCTGCCCATCATGATTGCCCCCTCGTGGGTAAAGACCAGAGCACAACCCATCGGCATCGACGACGTGTTGCACTATCTGGCCGACGCGCCCGAAGTCGAAGGCTCGGCAGATAAAATTCTGGAAATCTGCGGCCGCGACACACATACCTACGGCGAAATTCTGCAGATATACGCCCGCATTCGTGGGTTACGCCGTCGCATCATACAGGTACCCGTGCTGACGCCCCGCCTGTCGTCTTACTGGATTCAATTCGTGACCCCACTCGACGCCAAAGCAGCGCGCCCACTCATCGACGGTATGCGCAACGAGGTGGTCTGCCGCGACAACACGGCCATCAGGCTGTTCGGCTTCGAACCCATGGGTTGCGAAGAAGCGATTCGCCTTGCCGTGCGTTCCCTTGAAACAGGCGATGTCGAGACCACCTGGGCCGACGCCTACCACGGCTACGAACCCCAGCCCTTCCAGCGCACCCAGCGCGAAGGCATGATTTTCGAGCGCCAACGGCGCACGGCGCGCTGTCGTCCCCAAGCCGCCTTTCAGGCCGTCTGCGGACTCGGCGGTTCGAACGGCTGGCTCTATGCCGACTCGCTCTGGCGTCTACGCGGCCGGCTCGACCGGCTGGCGGGCGGCGTGGGCCTGCAAAGGGGAAGGCGCAGCCCCAGCGAACTGCGCGTCGGCGATCACCTCGATTTCTGGCGGGTCGAAGCCCTGAAACCCAACCGCCTGCTGCGTCTGCATGCCGAAATGAAGGTACCCGGCGAGGCATGGCTCCAGTTCGAAATCGATCCGCTCGACGCGGTAACCACGAGCATTACCCAGACCGCCTGGTACGCGCCCCGGGGGCTGTCGGGGCACCTGTACTGGTGGGCCCTCTATCCCCTGCACAAGATACTCTTTCCCGGCCTCATCCGGCGCCTGGTGGCCAAGGCCGAGGCCCAGGAATCGGTCGATCTGCGCGAGGCCCCCGGCGAGCCCCCCGGTCACCGGAAGGAAACCGGGGGGCAAGGGCGTGCCGGCCGTCGAACGTCGGCCGACCGACGGAAATGACGTGCAAGCCGGCTGCACAGGGTAATGGCCGGTGGCCGGTGACCCGTTCCCGTGGATACGGGTGAAACGTGCGTCCACCTGTGGCCTGGGAGGCAGCCTGGGAAAACGTTAGAGGGCGAAGGCTCGGTGCTGTTCAATTTCCGAACCGGCTCTGCAAGAACAGCTCGATCGGGAGATTCGCTCCGAAGCTCCATCATTTCCCCACACGGCAAGTCGAAAGTCGCCACACAGCGCAAATTCATTCGTTAATCGACAGCCTCGAAACGAGCAGCGGACCTGCCCCCCCCGAGGTCGACTGGTCGTTTCAAACGGGCGCTGTATCATCGCCAACGGAAGGAGAGGTCGCTTCCCCCGCGTCAGGGTCGTCGCCCTGACCCTGCTCCTCTTCTTCAAGCTTGCGGTAGAGCGTGCGTCGTCCGATGCCGAGTACCGCGGCGGCGCGACGTTTGTTTCCACCCGTACGCTCGAGAACATGACGAATATAGCGTGACTCCAACTCGGCCAACGTCAGCAGAACGCCGTCGCCGGCGGTAAGCTCCATGGGTATCGCTGGTGTGCTTTCGTCTGGGCCCGTCAAGAGAGGCTTTGGCCTGGCCGGCTTGTACTCGCGTATGCGAACCGGCAGATCGACGGGTTGGAGAACACTCTCGGCAGCGAACGTAACGGCACGCTCGATGGCGTTGCCCAGCTCACGCACATTCCCGGGAAAAGGATACGCCCGCAACAATTCGATTGCCTTACGGTCGATGCCCCGCATCCGTCGACCGGTTCGCAGGCCCACCTGCTGCAGAAAATAGTCGGCGAGAAATTCGACGTCGTCTTCGCGCTTGCACAGGGGCGGCACGGTAAGCATGAAGGTTTCGAGGCGATAGTACAAATCGGCCCGGAACCGGCCGGCGTCGACCTCATCGAGCAGATTGCGATTGGTGGCCGCCACGACACGTACGTTTACAGTCACTTCGCGGTCATGGCCGACCGGCTTGATGGTGCCTTCCTGAAGCACCCGCAACATCTTCGCCTGCAAAGCCGGCGGCATCTCTCCGATTTCGTCGAGAAACAACGTGCCGCCATCGGCTTCGGCAAAAAGTCCCTTTCTGGACCGGGTGGCGCCGGTAAAGGCGCCGGCCTTGTGTCCGAAGAACTCCGATTCGAGCAGTTCGGCGGGAACACCGGCGCAGTTGATGGCGATAAAAGGCCCCGCACGGCGCTCGCTTTCGGCATGAATGGCCCGGGCAACCAGTTCCTTGCCCGTACCCGTTTCGCCGAATACCAGGACCGGCCCCTCGGCGCGACCGATAATGGCGATGCGCTCGAACAGTTCACGCATGACGCGGCTTCTCCCGTGAAGTCCGTGGAAATCGCGCGTGCGAAGAAGGTTACGCGCAGAGCCCACTTCCTGCTGCAGCCTGCGGTAGTCGAGACACCGACGAACCGCATGCTGGAAATGCTCAAGGTTCAGGGGCTTGGTCAGGAAGTCGTCGGCGCCTTCCTTCAGCGCCTCGACCGCCTCGGCAACCGTGCCGAACGCGGTAACCATAAGAAAGGCCGGAGGCGATTCGGTCTCGCGTATACGGCGCAGCAACTCCATACCGCTCATGCCGGGCAGCCGCAGATCGGAAACCACCAGTTCCCATTGCCCGTTTTCAAGCAGCCGCAATGCTTCTTCGGCGCTCGAGACGGAACAGGCCGGAAGCCCCATGTCATCAAGTTCGCTTGCCAACAACCGACAGAGGCCGGCATCGTCTTCGACAAGTAGTACCGGGTAATCCTTCACGCGTCTCCCTTTCATTGCGTTCTCGCGTCATCCGGCAGGCCCTTATCGGGAACATCGTCGGAAACGCCCGAGTCGGGAAAGAAGAGAACGACCCGCAGGCCGCCTTCGGGGCGATTCTCAAACATGACCTCGCCCTCGTACTCATCGACGACGTCCTTGACGATAGCCAGGCCCAGACCGTGCCCCTCGCCCACCGGTTTCGTCGAGAAAAAGGGTTCGAAAAGGTGCTCACGCACTTCGGTCGGCATGCCCGGCCCCTTGTCGAGCACCTCGACGGAAACACCACCATTCCTGCGGCGCCACCGCAATTCGACGGGCCGTGGGCCGCCCGCCTGCATGGCGTTATGCAGCAGGTTACGCAACGACAGTTCGAGCCGAACGGGATCGGCAATCATCGTCACCCGACGCTCGGGCTCATGCAGTATGATTTCCGAGCCAAGGCGCTTTTCTTCGGCCTGCAGCGATGTTCCGGCTGCCAAAGCCACGTCGGCCAGGTCAATACGGTAGCGCACGGCATTGTTTTTTCCGCTGACCGACAGCAGCTCGCGAATAACCCGAGTCATGCGCTCGACTTCGTTGCGAATATCATGAAAAACCGGGGCCAACGCCTTACCCTCGTCTTTGCGCATGGCCCGCTGCGCGTGCCCGTCGATCACGCTGAGAGGCGAACCCAACTCGTGCGCCACCGTCGCTGCCGCCCGACCGATCGACGCCATACGTACACGGCGCCGTAGCTCATCGTGTAACCGCGTTTCCTCTTCACGCCGCAACGCCACTTCGGCTTCGCTGCGATGAATGGCATCGAGCATGCGGTTCATGGCGCGAGAGAGCGAGCCAATTTCACGGGGGCCGGTAACCGATGCCCGATGGCCACGGTCGCCGTCTTCAACCTTGGCCATGCTCTCTGCCAGTCGGCGAATAGGCTCGCCGACAGCACGCGAATGGCCGAAGAGCACGAAAAGCAGACCACTCGCGATGCCCAAGGCCGTAAGCAGCAAGGCCTTCCAACGAAGCGAAGCCAGATAGTGATCGAAGTCGCGGGCACGACGGGTCACATGCAGCAATCCATTGATGATCTCACCGTCGGCGCTGTTTGCCGAAAGCGGAATGAAATAGCTGTACACCCGCGTACCGGCCACGCGGTTGAATTCGCCGGCCTGGTCGCCGGTTGCGGCAATGGCCCGCACATAGGAGCTGGAAGGCAGACGCTGCGTCTCGCCCGACGACGCGAGCAGCTGTCCATCGGTTCCATAGACGTAAATACCGTAGACTCGCCCGATATCGCTGACGCTTTGAAGAATATTCTCGACCGTGCCTTCCCGCCGCATGGCCACAGCGCGCCCGAGGGGACCATGGATCGAGCGGGCGACCAGTTCGACCTCTTCCTGCAAGCGCTTCCTGCCCTCGTACTCGAGCCCCGTCAGCGCAAGTCCGACCAGAACAATCCACGAGACGAGCAGCGGCAGCACCACGAAGACCAGCAGCGTTACGCGTATACTCAGCCGCAACTCTCGACCAAGGCATCGACTAAACATTGACACATGCGCCAGAATAACACATGACTCAGACCTTCTCCAATGGTTCTCCTGCCACAATGCCCCGCAGCCAAGGTCTCAAGGGCTTGGCACGTTCATTGCGACCATAGAAGCCGAACCAAATGAAATCGACTCACAGAGGAGAAGCCATGCTGAAGAAAGTATTCGTCCTTACGCCTTTTGCCGTTGCCCTGATGTTCGCGAGCGTCAATGCCCAGGAGAAGCCCCCGCAGGCCCCGGACCAGGCGCAGGAGGCCACGGCGCAGAAGTTCTCCGACTCACAGGTCAAGGCTTTCGCTCATAGTTACCGCCAGATTGCAGTCATCGGCCAGCAGCTCGACGCGCAACTTCAGTCGACCGACAACGCCGAAAAGGCCAACCAACTGCAGCAGGCCGCTCACCAGCAGATGGTAACCGCGATTCAGGAAAACGATCTTGCGCCTGAGACGTACAATGCCATCGCGCGGGCCATGCAGACCGACGCAGAACTGCAAAAGCGCATCATCGGCCACCTTCAGTAAGCAGCAAGCCGGTTGGCTTTCTCGGAGAGTTTGGCGCCTTCCCTCTCTGGCGCCGGCCTACATCCGAGACCTTCCAACCAGGCCATACAAGCCGTCTGCCTCGCTTCCGGCGAAGTAGACGGCTTCTTCTTATTTCCCCTTCAGGTCCGACAGTAAAAAGCCCCTGCAGGCACATCGGGCCGACAGGGGCAAAAAGGATGGAGAGCGAGCCGCCTGCGGGCAGCCCCGCACGTCCTGCCTTACAGCGAGGTACCTTCGGCAGCGGGCGCCTGCGAATCATCCAGCAGCGGAAGGAGCACGATTTCGATGCGGCGGTTCAAGCGACGATTTTCGGGCGTGTCGTTCGCGGCAACCGGCCGATGGTAGGCATACCCGGTGGCCGAGAGCTTCTCGGGGGCGACACCGTTATCGGTGAGAAAACGTACGACCGTGCTGGCACGGGCGGTGCTGAGCTCCCAGTTCGTGGGAAAACGGGTTCGCGACGAGGCGGCAATGGGCACGTTGTCGGTATGGCCTTCGACACTGACGACACGATCGTCGACCTGCTTGAGCACATCGGACACCTTGGCCAGAACGGCAAGGCCGGCGGCGTTCAGCTCGGCACTACCCGATTCGAAGAGAATGCGGTCGATGAGGTTCACCGTCAGACGGCCGCGCAGACGCGAAATGGTAACTTCGCCCTGTTGAATTTCGTTCTTCAGGTTGTCGACCAACTCGCCGTACGTACGGTTGATGCGGTCGAGCTCTTCGGCACGCTTGCGGGCTTCTTCCCGGGCACGTTCAAGCTCGGTCTCCAGCGCGGCCACCTGCTGATCGCGAAGTCGGCGGGCATCTTCGAGTTCTGCCGTCAACAGCTTGGCACGGGTGCTGCCGGCGTCCTTTACCTCGCGCACCCGCGCTTCAAGCTCGGCGATTTCGCTGTCGCGAGCCTGTCGCAACTGGTCGAGACTGGCCTGCAAGGCCGACAGGCGATTGGCCGTGTTTTCCAACTCGACACGCAACGCTTCTTTCTCACGCTGCTCGTCGGCAACCTGCCGGCGCACGGTGCGCAGCTGGTCGTTGGCGTCGAAATAGAGAGATTCGAGCTCGACGTACCGCGATTGCGAGACACAGCCGCCGGCAAGAACGGCAGCCAGGGCGAGAATCGAGATTGCTTTCATGGAAATACTCCGCTTGCAGTGACGTAGCGGGCGAACGGTGGCTCGCCGCCGGGCAGACATGAAAGGATAACACGAACGGAAGGCTACGGGGTAAATGCCTTACCGCCCATCGATCGTGGCCCAGGGCGTCATGCTTGCCCGGCGAGCACGTGCGCAGGGGGCGCGGCCTTCAACCCATCGGGGGCAGAATCTCTTCCTGAAGAAGGTAGCGGCGTATCTTCTTTTCGATGTGCGATGGAATTTTGGCGCCGATGTCGCGCAAGCGACTTTCGTACTTGTCGAACGAATTTTTCTGGCTGGTCGTGGTCTGCAGTATCTGTACGTATTCGCGCATCTGCTTTTCGACCACGACAGCCAGTTTGTGACGTTCGATGAGGTCGTCGAAATGACGTAGCAGCCGCAGATTCACCGGACGGCCGATGGCACGGTAGAACACGAAGCGCTGCAGTTCATAGCAGTCGACGTTCCGGTGAAGAATCGACTCCTGCACGCGATTCAGGTCGATGATGTCGGTCATTTCGACCTTGTATTTATCGCCGATGACATTGCGGAACGCTTCGGCCGCAAGGGGTCGCATGACCGATTTGCCCACGAAGGTATAGGCCACGACGTCAAGGTCGCTCTCGCTGTAACTGATGCCGAAATTCACGCTGCCGAGAATGTCGAAGGCCGCCTGGTATCCCTCGGCATAGAGATAATCGACCACCTTGCGCAGGTCTTCGACGCGCTGCTCGGCCTCGCCGGTCTCGAAGCGGCGGAAGTAAAACTTGAGCTTGTTGAACAGCAGAATCTCGGGAATGTGTTCTTCGCTCTTTCCCCTTGCCGAGTCGACGTAGGGCTTGCGGTGCGTCAGGGCGTTGACACGCCGGGGGTCGACGACGTCGGCGTGCAGCTTCTTTCCATCCCAGTGATACTCAATGAGGTCGTACACCCGCGATCGTTCAATCTTACGCAGGGTGCCGCGCACGAAACGGGCCCCCTCCATGTCGAACTCGAAAAAGGTGCCTCCCTCGAGGTAGCCGTTGGCGTCGACGACCTCGCCGAAGTTGGCCGGGTTCACGAGAATTTTGCCGTCGTAGGCCCGAATGCCCCAATCCTCATGCACATGCCCACTCAGCACCACCTGAATTTCGGGTACCTCGTCGACGACATCGCGAAAGCCCGGACTGCCGACGTTGCCGAACCCCCGCAGCCGGTCGTGAAAGCCCTGGGCCGGGCTATGCACCAGCATGATATGGGGACGCACCGCGCGGAAGAACTCGGCCGGTTCGCTGTACAGCCGGCGGCCTTCGCGATGTTCGGGAAACTTGACGCTCAGGTGCTCGGGAATGCCCGGCGTCCACACATTGGCACCGCCGTAGCCGGCAATGTGCAGGCCCTGAATCTCGACCTCGCGCCGGTGCAGATTGCGATGGGCCAGGGCCGTGTTGTTGAGGTCGACGTCGTAGTTGCCGGGTATGACGTAGACCGCCGAGCGCAGCTTCCGCTTGAGTATGTTTTCGAGCCCCTGGTACTTGGTTACGACATTTTTTTCGGCCAGCTCACAGAGACGAACGAATTCCTGCAATTTGGTTCGTTGCGGTTCGACCGGTCCCCGTACCAGCAAGGCTTCGGCGAATTCCTTGAGATTCAGGTCGAGCCGGCCGGCCCCTTGTCGCCAGGCACGCACTTCTTCCTGCAGCTCATAGAACGCAATCAGGTTCTTCTGGGCGTAGAAGGTCGAATAAATGAGGTCGCCGGCAATGAGGTAGACGTCGGCCGTGGTCAGGTCGAGAAGGGTCTCGAGCTCGGTCTTCGCCGCGTGAATGTCAGTGGCGTACAGGATGCGCATAATGGGCGAGAGCCGCGTAAGCCTGTTCGGCCAGAGAACCGCAGGCAATTTCTATTGTACGCGGAAAACGATGGCTGCCGAGACTCATGACGCCAACTACCGAGGAAAGCACCTCTTCGAGAGGGGCGCCGCCCATACCCCCGATGAGGGGAGCGACGAGAAAGGACAGTTTCAGCCGTTCGGCTTCGCGAAAAACTTCGAGCCAGGCTCGCTCGAGCCAACCACGACGCACGGCCGGCTGGGAGCCTCCGTCATTCACGACCAGAAACATTTCCGTCGGCCGGCCGGGTCTCACGAGCACGCTTCCGCCCATGACCGGAGGTTGCGACCGGGGTAGTCCGCCTCCGGCGGGTGCGGGGTAGTCGCCTGCGCGAAACGAACCCGACATGGCAAGATGGGTGTTTTCTTCGAACAGTACGGCGTCGGGAGAGCGGTAGGGGCGCTCGGTAAGCACGAGGCGGGTCGAACCGAAGGTGACTTCGCGGTAAAGGCCTCCGTGAATGACGCGCAAATGGCTTCTCTCGACAGACATGCTACAGCATACCAGATGGCCGCCGACCGGTTCCAAAGGCGGCAGGCGGTCGGTTTGAAGGGGCCCTGGAGGCCAAAGGCGGCAGATGCGGGCAGACGGGGCGAGGCGCGACCATGAATCCATGGCCGGATGGGGTTCACGGATCGGTTGGATTCTTTTTCTCGTCGCAGCGGGATTGCTCGCGACCATTATCGTCCTGGGCATTCTGACGTCGCAGAGCAGCCTGCGCCCCTGGGAA
This sequence comes from bacterium, assembly GCA_041687475.1. GTDB lineage: Bacteria > J088 > JAWLBW01 > JAWLBW01 > JAWLBW01 > JAWLBW01. Next base: position 8,993 of record JAWLBW010000006.1, on the reverse strand, counting down.
GAGTTCGCAACCCATCGCCAGCTGCGAACGCAAACCGCCCCCGGCATCGAAGCCGAGTTACTGGTTACCGATCTCAAGGAGAACCCGAGGTTGCGGGTGTCGATGGAAGGCGTCATCGACCGCCAGACACCGATGGAGTTCTGGCTGGTCAATCGCTATCGACAGGCTCGTCCCGTTCGTATCGAAGACGACATTTCGGTCGACCGACGGGGCCGAGTCGAGGAAGACGTGAATCTGCCCGACGACGGCCTGCTGCTATACACCACGTTCGTAATCAGGCAGGGCGAACGCATCGTGCTGCGCGCTCAATTGGGCTGAGGGCCCCCGGCATCGTAATCGGTACCGGGAGAACGCCATGGGTGCCGCCGCCGGTGTCGTCTGGAACGAGGCGTGGGCACGACAGTCGACACTGCTTTACTATCGGTAGTTTCGAACGAGGGTCTCGAGAATGGCGCCCCTGCCCGACGCACGGCTGTTGATCTGGCGGGTTGCCTTGACACGCTCGATGTGGAACCCTTCGTAGAGCTCGTCGACCAGGGGGTTGTCGCTGTTCGAGAGCAAGACCCGGCACCCCCGCGCGTCGAGCGCCCGGAAGGTTTCGGCCAGTCGCTGGTGATCTTCGAGCTTGAAGTCCGAAGCCGAATACGAGGTGAAGTTGTTGCTGTTCGGCAACGGCAGGTACGGCGGATCGAAATAGACGAAATCGCCCCGCCGGGCAAACTCCAGCACGGCCGTGAAATCGGTAAGCTTGATCTCTGCCCCCGAGAGGGCCCCTGATGCCGCACTGAGCTTCGGAACGTCGCAGATACGCGGATTGGAATAGCGGCCGAAAGGAACGTTGAACTGTCCCTTGCGGTTAACGCGGTAAAGCCCGTTGAAACAGGTGCGATTCAGATAAAGAAAGCGGGCGGCGCGCTGCACCTGCGTAAGCTCGGTCGGCGACTGTGCCCGCACTTCGTAATACCGGTCGCGGTCGTACTGATAGGTACCCAGAACGCGAATCAACTGCGGCAGCCTGTCTCGCACGACCGTATAGGTGTCGATGAGTTCGGCGTTGGTGTCGCAGAGCACCCCGCCGTCGGGGCGAAGCGCAAAGAAAAGAGCGGCGCCGCCGCAGAACGGCTCGAAGTAGCGGTTCCTGTGTGCAGGAAGCCGCTCAAGCAGCGTAGAGAGAAGCTGGGTCTTACCGCCGGCCCACTTGACGATGGGGGCGGCAGGCGTGTCGAGATCGTTGATTTTGCGTACAGCTGAGTCGGCCATATGGCGACCATATTGTCACACAACGATCACTTAGTCAAATCAAGACCTTAGCCCTCGATCATCCAGCTGTATCGAGTCATCTCGGCGTTCGATCTCAAAGCGATAAACATTGCCAGGATCACGAATCGCACTCTCTTTGCCCAAGCGGGTTTCGATCGATTCCGGCCGTGGCGGTGGGCGATCGCCAGGGCATATTCGGGATGCACGCAATTCACAAAACGGCTTCGGGTGCCTGCAGTGGCTCGAGTCTCAGAAACTGGAGTACCTCGACCAAGGCGGTCAACCATTCGTTTCTCGAAACGCCGGTCTTTCCCTGCACGTCTTCGAGCCAGGTACGCAGGCTCCACCCCGGAAAACCGCGGCAGTACACCGCTTCGATCAACTCGGGTACGGTGCCTTCGGGAACCGGTGCCGCCGGGCCACCGGCATCCCATGCGCGGCTGAGAAAGAATTTGGCGAGTTCGCGCAACCGGTAGTTCGCAAGGTCGGTCACGTCACCCGGCAGTCCGGCGGCAAGCGTGTCGGACGGCGCAGGCGAGGGGCCCGGCACCTCGGTGAGCAAAGACACCGTCTTCGTCCAGCTTCGCAGGCGGAACAACCTCATGCGGTCGAGGCTCAACAACGCGGCTGTTCTGACCGGCGGCGTCGCCAGGGCAGAGTCGGCATCTCGAATGACGAGGGCCGCTTCCATCCACGGCGTGAGGGTATAGGCGCGGGCCGCGGCTTCCAGCTCGCGAACCTGCTCGGGCGTCAGGGGCTCAAGCAGGCGGGCCAATCCATTTTCAAGGGCATCGGCCTCTTCGGCCAGGGTCAGCGGCGCGTGCGCAAGCGCCTGGTCGGTCGTTGAACCTGCAGCACCGTTTCCGCAGGACTCTTCTCCGGGCGTGCCCCATGCAAGCAGCAGCGCGGCCAGCGGTCGAATATCGGGGTGAAGAAGGGCACGGGCGGTCGCGATCGCGGGCTGCCAAGCATCCTTATGGCAGGCGGCCCCGTTCATCGATTCAAGGTAGCACCTGAGGCGCGCAGCCAGCGACTCGGCGCCGGCAAGCACGGCTGCATCGAGCAACGTCTGCGTGCGGGCCGGGTTGGCCGGTTCGGCAAGCCAGAGGGCCATACGCGCGCACAGGGCTTCTTCATGCCGGCCGATGGATGTAAGCACGTTGGCCAGGCGCTCACGGTGAGCTGCATTGGCCGGCTCGAGGTCGGCCAGCGCCCGCAGCACCCGCACCCAGTCTGCATGATTGCCGAGGCGGCGATAAAGCTCTTCGAGCCGCGTGAGTACGAATCGCTCGGCATGCCGGTCGACCGCAACCTGCTGCTCGAAAGCCTTTTCGTAGCAGATCCACAGAAGCGCGAAGTCTTCGGCCACGTCAAGTCCGGCGTCGGCCTGCTTTTCGGCCAGGCTGTAAACCAACTCGGCCAGCTCGCGGTCTTCCGGGTTGCCGACCAGCCATTCGGCGAGGGTTTCGAGCATGCGGCCGCGGAATGGAACGCCTTCGGCCCCCAGTCGGTCGATGATTGTCATGGCTTCGTGCGCCACGTCTTCATCGCGCCCATCGGATTCGAAATACCGCGCAAACCACTCGGCCGCCACCGAGGGCGCCCGATTCCAGGCGGCATGAAGGCGTGCCAGCAGAAGGGCCGCCGCACTGCGACGGTCGCCCCGCTCGAAGGCCAGCGCAAGACGTTCGCACGCCACTTCGAGCTGCGCCCCCCGAAGCGCCTCCATCGCAAGCTCCCACGGCGATTCGGCATCGGGATCGGGCCCCTTCCAATCGGCCTGCAAGGCGCCAATCTCTGCGTTCACCCGCACAACGCCGGCCCAGTCGCCCCGCGTCAGAAAACGGAGCAGTTCCTTCTTCAAGCGCACCCGTTCGAGCGCGGTCAACGCCGCATCATCGGCAGGCACGGCATACAGGTAGCGTTCGAGCAGCCCCAGCGCCTCATTGAGATTCGAGGCGCCGCTGCGCAGGCGGTTGGGGCGAAAGCCGGCTTCGAGCTCAAGAGCCCGGGCCAGCCATGCACTGCGACACTCGCCCTCGAGTATCTCGATCTCCCGCTCTTCAAACAGGGGCTCACGGCGCAGATCTATGGCTTCGGCACGACTGAGCATTCCCCTCGAGTAAAGAAGCTGCAGCGGGTTGCCGAGCGAGGCGGCTTTGAACTCAAGACGCACGGTTACCGGAATAAACGGCTCGACCGGAAGACGCAAGGGAAGCGCCGGAAATTCGGCTTCGCCGCTGCGAAGACGAAATCGGCGCCCGTCGATTTCTCCGGGCGACCATTCCTTCCGGCAGATGAGAACACGAACGTGAACGAGACCGGGGCTTACCTGCAAAGAGAGCGGAAGAACAAACATGGTGCCTGCCATTGGCCGGAAAACCGCAAACGTGATTTGCCGGCGTCATCTGAGGTCATTATCCTACCAGTTTCGGCAGAAGGGAACGGCATCGGGATAGAAAGAGGCGCCGGACCCGCCGGAATGGAGCCGACTCCACTTCTTTCGCCCTGCATGAAGGTGGTCGATTTTCTTGGCTGGTTCGGGTGGCTTTGATAGCATGTAGGCTATGGCCAAAAAGAGCGCTGCCAAAAAAGCTTTGGGTCTCGATCCGTTTGCCGCGCCCAAGTCCGGCGTCCGATTGCTCAGCATCGAGTCATCGCCGTCGCCGGTTTCGCGTTCCAGGAAGGGTAGCGCGCATTCCAGGTCCGACAGTGCGTTCGACAGACCGACCGGCGCCGATGAACAGGTATCCGAAGAGCCGCGCAAACCGGCGGCACGCGCCAAGGCCGCCACTTCGCAAACCGCGAGCCGGAAGGCGGCAACTGCCCCGAAGCCGGCCCCGGTCAAGGCCCCCAAGACACGGCCTACCAAAACACGCGTAGAAGAAACTTCTGCAAAAGAAACCCTCGAAGGGTCAACCGCTCATGCGCAACAGGCGCCGGCCCGGGCGCCGGGCTTCGACCGCATGGCCGGCGAGCTTGCGCAGCGCCTGCAGACGAACCGCCCCAAGGAATTGAGCGCCGAGCAGATGCGCCGCATCGACGATCTGCTGGCTCAGCTCGATCGCGCCGATCTGCCGCAGCTCGAGCGTAGTCTTGCGGCGCGCCTGGAAAAGGCCTGGCAGTACTTCCGCATGTACGGACGCTCGACCAGCGTCGACGACTTCGGGCTCGACCCCAAATTCGAGGAACTGGTCGACCCCCTCTTCGACTTCATGTATTCGAAGTGGTGGCGGGTCGAAACCAGCGGAATTGAAAACGTACCGGCCGACGGACGCGCTCTGCTGGTTTCGAATCACTCAGGCATGCTGCCGTGGGACGGCGGCATGATCAAATACGCCATTCGTAAGGAACACCCGGCTCATCGCGACGTGCGCCCCCTGGTCGAAGACTTTGTTTACCACCAGCCCTTTCTGGGCGCGCTCATGGCGCGTATCGGCGGCGTTCGCGCTTCGCAGGAAAATGCCCAACGTCTTCTTCAGAAGGACGAAGCCGTGGTGGTGTTTCCCGAAGGCGTGAAGGGAATCGCCAAACTTTATCGCTACCGCTATCAGCTGCAGCGCTTCGGACGCGGAGGCTTCGTGAAACTGTGCCTGCGCACCGGCGCCCCGATCATACCTGTTTCCGTGGTCGGCGCCGAAGAGATTCATCCGATCGTGGCGCGCGCCGACTTCCTGGCGCGTCCGCTCAAGATACCGGTGTTCCCGCTCACGCCTACCTTCCCCCTGCTGGGGCCGTTGGGGCTCATTCCCTTCCCCACCAAATGGTTCATTCAGTTCGGACGTCCGATTGATCTGCGCCAGTACGGCAAGGCCGCTCTCGACGACGAACTGCTCATCAACCGCATTACCCACGAAGTGCGGCAGCAGATTCAAGAACAGATATACGAGCAGCTGAAGAAACGCAGGAGCGTGTTCTTCGGGTAACGCGCAGGAAACGCGGAACCACTCGAACGCGGAACCACTCAAACGCGGAACGCGGAACTCGGAAACGGGGAGCGCGGAAAGGAAAGGACTTCTTTCCGGCTTTGCGATCTGCGATTGGGATCTGCAAAAAACCGGAAGGCAGAACCGGGACGCGGAACCGGAGTTGTTTGTCGGTGGCCAGACGAAGCCCTGGCCGGCCGATGACGTGTTGAACGCTGTGAACCTGCCCCGCACCCGATAACCGAGGCGGGGCACACTCCGGGTCAGATTTCGACTTCGGCGGTATCGTCGCCCTTGTCGCCTGCAGACGCTTGCAGGTTGTCACCGGCAGGAGCCGTCACGATGGGCGCAGCCCGAAACCCTTCGGTCATGCCGTTGAGACTGCCCGCGTCGACCCCGATTTCACGCAGCAGCGAATCGAGCAGCGGCGCCTGGCTGCGATAACGCAGGGCGCTGTTGACGACCTGATCGGCAAGGTTTCCCGACCCGGCCTCGCCCGCGCCGGCGCCCGCCGCCGCAGACGCCCCACCGTTGAGCCCCTCGACCTGTACGATACGAATGCCCTCGATGCGCTCAAGGGGTTTGACGCTTTCACGAATGATTTCGTCGAGCCGTTCAATGAGCGAGAGGCGAATGCGCATGGCAATCTGCTCGCTCGACAGCAGGTTGTCGGCTTCATTGAGCTGGCGACGACCCGAGGCGTCGACGGCATATTTGCGCTCGGCGGCTTCGGCCTCGAGACGCACCTTGTCGGCGGCGGCCTGTGCCTCGATACGAATGGCTTCGGCCCGGTCGAGCGCCGCCGCCTTCTGCGCATCGGCGGCCACCTTCAGGCCGATGGCCTCTCGTTCGGCCACCTTGGCGGCTTCGACGAGATCGATGACCTTGAGGCGCTCGGCCTTCTCGCGTTCGCGAACGGTAACGACTTCTTCCTCGGTCTTGACGGCCAGCGAAAGAGCACGGTTGGCGTCGGCTTCGGCGGTCGACTGCTCCTGCGACTTGGCCGCGACGGCAATGGCGCGCACCTGCTCGGCCAGCTCGACGGTTTTCTTGCGCTCGATTTCGGCGGTTTCGAGACTGCGCGCCTTCTGAATCTCACGTTCGCGCAACAGGCGCTCTTTCTCGATGCGCTGTTCTTCGACCGCCCGTTCGGCTTCGATCTGGGCCTGGTCGACGCGCTGTCGGGCTCCGATACGCGCCTCCTGCGAAACCCTTTCCTTCTCGGCTTCTTCCAACGCGATCGATGCGTTTTCGTCGGCACGGCGCACGGCCACTTCGCGCTGCTGCATGAGACGCGCGTACTCTTCTTCGCGGGCCAGGTTCAGCTTCAGCCGTTCGGCTTCGAGATTTTTCTGGCGAACGGCGACTTCGGTATCCTGCTCGATGTCGTTACGCTGCTTGCGGCGCGCCTGAATTTCTTCGGTGAGCTTGGTCAGGCCCTGGGCGTCGAAGGCGTTCTGCGGATTGAAAAAGCTCTGGTCGGTCTGGTCGAGCGAAGTGAGCGAAACCGTCTCCAACTCGAGACCGTTCTTCAACAGATCTTCGGTGACGGCGACCTGTACTTTCTGCACGAAGTTTACACGGTTTTCGTGCAGATCTTCCATCGTCATTTCGGCAGCGACGGCGCGCAGCGAATCGACAAACTTACCTTCGACCAGCTCCTTGAGCGCCTTCGGATCGATGGTTCGCCGGCCGAGCGTCTGGGCCGCATCGGCAATGGCTTCGAGCGTCGGCTTGACCCTTACGTAGAACTCGGCCTGCACATCGACCCGCATGCGGTCGCGGGTAATGAGCGCGGCCTCGTTGGCCCGCCTGACTTCGAGACGAAGCGTGTTCATGTTGACGGGAATGATTTCGTGAAGCACCGGAAAGACCAGCGCGCCGCCGTTCATGACGACCTTCTGCCCGCCGAAGCCGGTTCGCACGAAGGAAATTTCCTTCGAAGCCCGGTGGTAAAGCCGTGACAGAACGAGACCGATTGCAACAAGACTCGCGAGCAATACGCCTGCCAGCAGGCCGATGGTGACCAGAGTGTCGAACATGAGTTCCTCGTCAAAGATAGGGTAGACAGGCTCGCCGGCCTACCGGTGCTCGGCGTCGAGCACGGACTTCGTATTTCGTATTGCCTGGAAAATCGCCGAATCGCGCTTCACGAGCAGAACAACCGTTCCGGTCGGAAAGTCTTCGTCGCTGTCGGGCTCGACCATCACGTAGTGCGTCTGGCCGTGCCGATCGCGCAACCGGGCCTGGGCCGGCGTGCCCCGTCGAGCCGTGCCCAACGTAATGACGGCGGTTCGACCGATAAAGGTGTCGTGAGAAACGGCCGAGGTTTCATCGCGTGGAAGAATGCGCTCGAGCACCGACGTCGAGAGCCGCAGCACCGGTATGGAGGCGGCCAGCGCCCCCACCGAGGCCAGCGTGGCGGGCAGATAAAAGCCGGCGACACCCCGAATGAGATACTGGCCGATGTAGCCGATGAGTCCGAAAGTGGTCAGAAACACCACGAGCAGAATCAGCACCGGTACCTTGCCCACCCGCAGCCAGCCCAGCAATTTCGAAAGCGCCGACTGGCTACCCAGCCCGTCGGGTGCAACGTCGACATCGACGCCGATATCGACGTCGGGTACCAACGAATCGAGCACGTGGGAAAAGCCGGCGCCGAACAGCGAAGCCGTGCCTTCGAGCAGCCCGATGAACAGCATGAGCACCAGGGCCACCGCGAAGGGAACATTCGCATCGGCCAGAAGGAAGTCGAGCATGGGCTATTTGCGCACGCGCGATTTGATATCGGCCAACCGCTCCTGAATGCGGTTCTTGCGGGTAATGTCTTCAAGCTCGGCCAGCTGGGCGGCCGTCTGCGCATCGGCGCGGCTGCCGACGACACCGGCGCTGCGCTCCATGACGCGATCGAAGGCCGACTGGGCCTTATCGACGCGGTGATCGACCCCACCCGCGGCAGGTGTACCCGCGGCAACGGGAGAAGCGGCCATTTCGCGCGCCTTGCGGAAGTCGGCCAGCTCATCCTGCATCTGACGCCGCTTGCCGAGCAATGCCGTTACCCAGGCCTCGAGCTCACCCTCGCGGGCTTCGGTCTCGGCCAGCGTGGCTTCGAGCACAGGCAGCTGGGCCTCGATGTCGAGCTGATGGGCAATAGCCGCCTCGGCCAGGTCGTCGCGCCCTTCCTTGACGGCTACCTCGAGCTGCGCGGTAAGCTCGCCGTGTCTGGCCCTTTCGCTCTCGAGCCTCTTGCCGGCAAGGTGTTTCTGCGCAACCTGGCGGCCGAGTTCGGCACGTACGTCGTCAATGACACCGTCGACCTCACGAATGGCCTGCTCCATGACGATTTCGGGAGCGGCGTTCTCGACACTGTCGACGATGGCGTTGGCGCTTCCCGCAACAATGCGGGCGACCCGCGCAGCGATAGTTTCTTTCATCGTTCAGCCCTCGGAAAAGAGTCGGCCTGCCCGTTCCGAGAAGAGCAAAGCCTGGTTGCTCTAAGTAAAGCAGGCAGCGCTCGGCTTTGCAAGGCGCCTGTGAGAGAAGCCCACCGCTTTCTGCCGGGAAGCGCGGCGGGTCGGTGAGCCCGACTCAGTCGAACCGAATCATTTTTCGAGGTCGCTTTTCGTAGGCACGAAGGGCCTCGCCCTCGGCCTCGAACCCGCTTCGCCCGAAGTAGCCGTAGGTAAGTCGCTTTCCTGCTTCGACACCGGGCTGATCGAACGGGTTCACGCCGTACAGCGCGCCGCCGTACACGGTAACCAGCTGCAGAAAATACATAACCGCGCCCAGCGATTCTTCGTCGATGAC
>JAWLBW010000005.1:0-39890 GCA_041687475.1 bacterium | reverse complement strand
CTCGACCAGTTTGATGGCGTTCGAGCCGATGTCGAGGCCGAGTAAATCTTTACGCTTGCCCAACAGCATAGGTTACTCTTCGTTGTCCAGAAAGACCTTGTTCTTTTCCGAGAGCTTGAAGCCGAGGGCCAGAATGATCTTTCGCTTAGTGTCCATGCGGCAATTCTCGCCGCGCTCAATGCGATCGATGGTCAGCGTACTGACGCCGGCCTTTCGCGCAAGCTCGGCCTTGCTCATCAATCGCTCTTCGCGAAGGCCTTTTACAAAATTCTTTGCCAAGGATACTGCTCCCCGGGTCCCTAGTTGTCAAGTTACCGGTCCCCGATTGGACCTCTGATTTTTCAAGCGTAGAGTCATTTATTCATCTTTGGGACTCTACTGTCAAGAAAATGAAGGCAAAAGTGACCTCAAAGACCTATAATTATGCTTAATTAAGCTACAGGAAGTATAAAAAGACGGGCAAACCACAAGATATTGTGGTTTGCCCGTTGTGGATGCGCTATATTTTGTACTACTTTGTAGTATTCCTCTTTGCCAGGAAATATTCAGTCAGGCTTCTTGACGCCGACCACCTTGACATGCAATTCCTGAAGCTGGCGTTCGGAGACCTCTCCGGGTGCATCGCACATGAGATCCTGCGCCCTCTGCGTCTTCGGAAAAGCAATCACGTCGCGAATGGAGTCGCTGCCGGTCATGAGCATGATCATGCGGTCAAGACCGAAGGCGATACCTCCGTGAGGCGGCGCACCGAACTGCAGGGCGTCGAGCAGGAAGCCGAACTTCTGCCTGGCCTCTTCTTCGCCGATGCCCAACAGTGCGAACATGCGGCTCTGCACGTCCTGCCTGTGAATACGGATGCTGCCGCCGCCAAGCTCAATGCCGTTGAGCACCAGATCGTAAGCCTTGGCGCGCACCTGCGCGGCCGAGGCCTCGTCGGAAAGCTTGTCGAGGTCTTCATCGAGGGGCGAGGTGAAGGGGTGGTGCATGGCAATCCAACGGCCGGCGTCGTCGTCATACTCGAGAAGCGGAAAATCGGTAACCCAGAGAAAATTGTATTTTCCTTCAGGAATGAGCCCGAGCTTTTCGGCCAGGTGATTACGAAGATTTCCGAGCGAGGCATGAACGATACGGGCCTTGTCGGCGCCGAAGAGCAGCAAATCGCCCTTCTTCGCGCCGGCGCGCTGCTCAATGGCCGCCTTCTGTTCGTCGGTAAAGAACTTGGCGATGGGGCTCTGCCAGCCGTCTTCGTTCAGCTTCACCCAGGCCAGGCCCTTCGCACCGTAAACCTTGACGAACTCGGTAAGCGCATCTAGCTCGCTGCGGCTCATCGAAGCACCGTCTTCGACGCAGAGTGCGTTGACGAGGCCACCCTTCTCTACCGCTTCGCGGAAAACCTTGAAGTCGACTTCGCGACAGAGATCACTCAGTTCAATGAATTCGAGGCCGAAGCGCGTGTCGGGCTTGTCGACGCCGAAGCGGCGCATGGCTTCGGCGTAGCCCATGCGGGGAAAGGGAGTCTCAAGCTCGACCCCGAGGCTTTCCTTGAACACCCGGGCTACCAGCCCTTCCATGAGCGGCAGCAGCTCGTCTCGGTCGAGGAACGAGGTTTCAATATCGATCTGGGTGAACTCGGGTTGCCGATCGGCCCGCAGATCCTCGTCGCGGAAACATTTGGTGATCTGATAGTAGCGGTCGAATCCCGACACCATGAGCAGCTGCTTGAACAGCTGCGGACTCTGCGGTAACGCAAAGAACTGCCCCGGGTTCACACGGCTCGGTACCAGATAGTCGCGGGCACCCTCGGGCGTGCTCTTGGTCAGCACCGGCGTTTCGACCTCGAGAAAGCCGTTGTCGTCAAGATAACGGCGGGTGGCACTGGTGACCTTGTGCCGCAGCATGAGATTGCGCTGCATGAACGGGCGCCGCAGATCGAGATAGCGGTACTTGAGGCGCTGCATCTCACTGACCGGCTCGTCGTCTTCAATGAGAAACGGCGGCGTCTTGGCAGCGTTCAGCACTTCGAGGCGATCGGCGTAAACTTCGACCTGTCCGGTGGGCAGGTTGGCGTTGGCCGTACCTTCGGGGCGCTTGCGCAACAGGCCGCTGATGCTGATGACGAACTCGGAGCGCAGCTCGTGCGCCTTTTCGTGCACCGCTTTTTCAACGTCGGGCGAGAAAACGACCTGGGCCAAGCCGCTGCGGTCACGCAGGTCGATGAAAACCAGGCCGCCGTGATCACGACGCCGGTGTACCCAACCCGCAAGAGTTACCCGCTCGCCGACCGCGACATCGGCAATATCTACACAATAGGCGCTCCGGTACATACGCGCATTCCTCACAGAAGAGAAGAAAAAACGACCGGCGGCGATAGTAAGCAGGCGCCTGCCGGCCGGAGTAAAATGGTGCCCTCGACACGATTCGAACGTGTGACCTGCCGCTTAGGAGGCGGCTGCTCTATCCTACTGAGCTACGAGGGCGGAAAATCTGGAAACCGGCGCCGGAAGAACGGCGCGCTGTCTCGTAGAGCCCCGCTTACGGGGAACCCGAACCGGGAGGCTTCATTGTACCGGTAGGCCCCTGAAACGCGCAACGGCCACAAAGGTCATTTGCCGTGCTTACTTCAGGTGCGAGCCCGGATCGATGGGTTTGCTGTTCTTGCGAAGTTCGAAATGCAGGTGCGGTCCCGAAGCGCGTCCGGTCTGGCCGACACGGGCAATGAGTTGACCGGCCGAAACGAAATCGCCCTTCGCCACCAGGTTTTCCTTGTTATGGGCGTAAACCGTGGCGAAATGACCTTCGTGCTTGACGATGATCAGGTTGCCGTACCCCGAAACGCCGTCGCCGCTGTAAATGACACGGCCATCGGCTGCGGCAACGACGGGCGTTCCCTCAGGTGCGCTGATGTCGATACCGTCATGCTTCAGCCCGTCGCGCATGCCGTATTTGGAATAGAGCACGCCCTTGACAGGCCAGAGAAAACTACCGGGTGCGGGTTTCGCGGGGGTTGCCGCCTCCAGGTCTTCGGTGCGTACCCGGGCTTCCCGGGGCGGGGGCTGCGGGGCGGTTACCACGCGCTCGGCAGGGGCGACCTTCTTCTTCGGCTTCGGCGCGGCAACAACCTTGACTTCGCCGGTGGCCGGGGTCTCTTCTACGCTTCCGGCCACATAACGCCGGCGCTCGGCGTCGGGAATGAAGACATGCTGGCCCGGAAAAATGATGTCGTGTTCGAACCCGTTGATCTCCATGATTTCCGTATGAGATACGCCATAGGCACGCCCGATGGCGTACAGCGTTTCGCCCTTGGAAACCTGGTGATAAATACCATAGGTGGTTCCGCATCCCCCAGCGAGGAAAAGGATCACCAAACTGATATATAACTTTACATAACTGATAGACACGTCAGCTAAATTCTCCCCCCTCGAGGCTTGCCTGTCAAGGCGCTTCAGTAAGAAAGCCTCTCGGCTCGGAGCACGGTATTTCACCAGCCGACTAGCCGCTCCGGCCGCGGAAGCGAGGGCTGACAAAGGGAACGAAACGAGCCGTTCCCAGTTTTTCCAGCTCATGGCCCTCGATGGTACGCAGAATGCGACAGAGTCTTCCCCGCATGGGCAGCACCATGATTCCGCCCGGCTCAAGCTGTTCGAGCAGGGTGGCGGGCACTTCGGGCGCTTCGGCGGTTACCAGAATGCGCGTATAAGGCGCCACCTCGGGCCAGCCGGCGGCACCGTCGCCCGTGCGGCACTGCACGTTGCGCAGGCCGAGTTCCTGAAGAATTCGCCGTGCCCGCAGCGACAAGGGGCGGTGGCGCTCGATGCTGTAGACCTCGGCCGCCGTGCAGGCAAGCAGCGCGGTGGCGTATCCCGAGCCGGTACCGATTTCGAGAACCCGTTCCCCGGCCGGAGCCAACGCATCGAGCATCTGGGCAACGGTCGAAGGTTTGCTGATGGTCTGTCCTTCACCGATAGGCAGGGCATCGTCGGAGTAGGCCTGCCCCTCGAGAGCGGGCACGACGAACGCATGGCGCGGTACCGTCAGAAAGGCCTGGCGAACCGCCGGGTCGGTCAGCAGGCCTCGCTTCTCGAGATCGGCCACCAGATAGCGGCGCGCAACGGCGTAACGCCCTCCATCCATGTCGGCCTCAGAACCACCAGCCGTCGAACGACCACGTACCCATTTCGGCCAGACCGGCATAGTTCGTAAGATCGAGATGCAGGGGCGTGACCGAGATATGCCCGTTCATGACGGCGCTGATGTCGGACCCTTCGACGTGCTCGTGGCGGAGTTCGTCGCCGCCGATCCAGTAGTATTTTCGCCCCCGCGGGTCGACCTTTTCGACAATGGAGTCGCCGTAGACGCGCTTGCCCATCTTGGTGATTTCAACGCCCTTGATGTCTTCGGCCGGAATGTTGGGCACGTTTACGTTCAGAAGAGTATCGGCGGGCATGCCGTGCTGCGCGATTTTCTCGGCCACGCGCGCTGCGAAGTTGGCGGCGGGAACGAAGTTGTAGTGCGACCGTCCCACCAACGACATGGCTACCGAGGGAATACCGAGCAGGGTGCCTTCCATCGCGCCGGCAACGGTGCCGCTGTAGGTGATGTCGTCGGCCAGGTTGGCGCCTTTGTTGATGCCCGAAACGATGATGTCGGGGCGCCGCGGCAGCAGCATGCGTCCGTTCACCCCAAGGTTCACGCAATCGGTCGGGGTTCCGTCGACCTGGAACCAGCGCTCCTGTACCTCTTCGACGCGAAGCGGGTGATGCAGCGTAAGCGCATGGGCAGTGGCGCTGCGCTCGCGGTCGGGGGCCATGACGTAAACTTCGCCCACCGATTCGAGGGTCTCGGCCAGAATACGTATGCCCTCTGATTGAATGCCGTCGTCGTTGGTTACAAGGATGATCACGGTTGTCTCTACCCGATGTGCACTTTGTGAATGAACGGCCTCTGAACGGCTGCCGGTCGAATCAATCAGTCTACGGCCTGTACGTCGGGCTGGCAAGTACCGCACAACCGCGCTCTTTCCCGTCGGCGGTGCGCCGGGGCTCGACCCGACGAAGGCCGGAAAAGAAAGCGTACCGGGTGCCGCCGAAGATCGCGAAGGGGTAGAATACGAGGTTGAAGGGTATCTCGCTTTCGATTGCGGATTTTCGATCATGCCGAAGCTGAAACGATACATCAAGTCGCTGGGGCTATCCGAAGAAGAGGCCAGGTTGACCGCGGTTCTGCCCCCGCCGAGCCACGACGTGCCGCGGGCTTCTTTTCGCGATCGCCTCTTGACCCCGTTGCGCCTGGCCAGGGCCCTGCGCTCGGCGGTCGTACGGCTGCCCGACCTGGTATCGGGCCAGGGTTCGCCGGGCTACCGGCGTGCCCTCGGCATCTGTCTGGGCGAACTCGGCGTCGGGGTACGCCCATGGTATTCCGAACGTTTGCCCGAGCACGGCGCGGTGCTCATGTGGAATCAAACCAGCCTGCTCGATTTGCCGGTACTGGCCGCCGCGCTGCCGGTACGCTTCCGTCTGCTGCACCACTTCGACCTTACCCATCTGCCTGTGCTTTCGACGCTGGTAGAACGTTTCGGTCATCTGGGCATCGATCGCTTTCACGAACACCGCGGCGATAGGGCCCTGCGTGAGGCCGCCGACTGGGTGCACAGCGGCAACTACTTGCTGGTGTCGCCGGAAACGGCCCGCAGCTGGGACGGCCGCGTCCTTCCCATGAAGGAAGGCGCCTTTCGCACCGCCATCGTCGGCGGTCGCCCCATCGTGCCGGTGGTGCTGCACGGGGCACACCAGGCCCTGCCGCGCGGCCGGGCAAGCGTGTCGAAAACGCTGATTGAAGTCGAGATTCTTCCGCCGGTTCCGGTCGATGGTTATCGGCTGGCCGACGCCCCCCGACTCAAGGTCCAGGTAGCCGGCCTGTTTCGTAAGGCCCTGCAGGATGGGCCCCCTTCGCGAAAGGGAATACCGGTGTGACCCATCGCAATCTCGCCGGAAGCGGGTCGGGCATGCTACGCTGGTTTATTCACGCCGCACCGTGCAACCGGGTGGCATGACGTAACCCGCGCCGGTATCGGCCCCCTGCCCTGTCTGCTCCGCATCTACGATAGAGTCGGGACGGCCGCCGACCGTATGTCCCTTCCTCCAGGATGATCTTCCCTTCCGATGGCCCAGATACCTGCATTACCCATTGACGACCAGCTGGCCGGCATCGTCGACACCTTAGCCGCCACCAACGCCATGGTGGTCGAGGCGGCGCCGGGCGCGGGCAAGACAACGCGCATTCCCCCCGCATTTCTGCAGGCCGGCTGGCTCGGCGGCAAAGAGATTCTGGTGCTGGAACCGAGACGCCTTGCAGCACGGCTCGCGGCCGAACGGGTAGCCGAGGAACTGGGCGAGCGTACCAGCCAGACGGTGGGCTATCAATTCCGCTTCGAATCGGTGGGTGGCCCCCAGACGCGCATTCGCTTTCTGACCGAGGGTATTTTCCTGCGCCGCCTGCTGTCGGACCCCAATCTTCGCAGCGCGGGGGCGGTCATCATCGACGAATTTCACGAGCGCCACCTGCAGGGCGACCTGGCCCTGGCGCTCTTACGGCGGCTACAGCAGACCAGCCGGCCCGACCTGCGCCTTGTCGTCATGTCGGCCACCCTCGACGGCGAGGCCGTGGCCCGATTTCTAGACGATTGCCCGGTGATAAAAAAAGACGTGCCCCGTTTTCCGGTCGACATCGAGCATGTCGAAGACTACGGTGATAAAGGCCTGGAAGAAAGGGTGGCCGAGGCCGCACGGCATGCGCTTGGCCGCCGCGAAGAGGGCCACGTGCTCGTATTTCTGCCCGGCGTGGGCGAGATCAGGCTTTGTGCCGAACTGCTCGAGCGTAAGGTGGGCAACCGAGTCGATATCGCCCCTCTGTATGCCGACCTTTCCCGTGACGAACAGGAACGGGCCGTACGAGGCACCCAGGGGCGGAGGCGCATCGTGCTGGCTACCAACGTAGCCGAAACGTCGGTTACCATTCCCGGCATAACCGTGGTCATCGACAGCGGGCTTGCCCGGGTGCCCGAATACAACCATTGGACCGGCCTTCCCCAGCTGAAGCTCACGCGCATCAGCCAGGCGTCGGCCACCCAACGGGCCGGACGCGCGGGGCGTACCGGCCCCGGCCTCTGCATACGGCTATACTCACAGGGCGATTTTGCGGCACGGGCCCCCTTTCAGTCGCCGGAAATCGAACGCCTTGAGCTTACCGGCACCCTGCTTGAATTGAAGGCGCTGGGCGTTGACGACCCCAATGAGCTGCCATGGTTCACACCCCCACCCCCCGAGGCATTAACGTCGGCCGAGTCGCTACTGCGGATGCTCGGAGCACTCACTGGTGAAAACCGCCTGACCTATCTGGGACTGAAACTGGCGCGCATACCCGCCCACCCGCGTATCGGTCGTCTGATGCTTGAAGGGGCCAGGTTGGGACTGGCACGGGAAACCGCAGCATTGAGCGCATGGTTGTCGGAATCGACGGCTCCGGCCCCTCACGCCAATGCGGTGACATTGGTCGACCACTTGCGCGAGGGCCGTTCCAACAACCTGCCGAACAACCTGAAAAGAACCGAGCGCCAATTAACCGCAGTTATCGAAAAGACTGTCCTGGGCAGGTCTGAAAAACCGGGCGACCTGGGCCAAGCCGTGCTGGCCGCCTTTCCCGACCGGGTCGGCCGCGTCAGACCCGTCGACCCCACGCTGAACCGCGGACGCGCCGATACGCGTGAGGTGCTGCTCTGCGGCGGGGGCACGGCCGAAGTCACCGACCCCGCCCTTCCCGGCGATGCGCTGGTGGTCGCCATCGATGCCGAAGAACGCGCCCAGGGCGCCCGGACGTCACTGCGCCTTCGCCTTTACGCTCCCATCGAAGCCGACTGGCTGCTCGAACTCGAACCATCGATGCTCGAAGACCGTATCGAAGTCGTGTGGAATCAGCAGGCAAAGCGGGCCGAAGTCTTCTCGCGGTGGACGTGGGGAAAGGTCGTCATTGAAGAGCAGCGGCTGCGTGGCGACGCCGTTCCCCGAGAAAAACGCGCGGAAGCAAGCCGCCTGCTGGCCGACCGGGCGCTGTCGGAAGGCATGGCGGTATTTGTCGATGTCGAGGCTTGGAGCTCGTGGCGGGCCCGGCTGAAGCTGGCCGCCGAGCTGTACCCCGATGCCGGATTTTTACCGGTAGACGATAATTGGGAACGCGGGCTGCTCGAAGCCATGGCCGAAGCGGCGAGCACCTTCAGCGACATACGCGCGCTGTCGCCGCTCGATTTTTCTCGGAATCAGCTGACCCAGGCCCAGCAGACCCTGCTCGACCGCCAGTTGCCTGCCTGGCTTTCGCTGCCGCGCCGAAAGCGGCTGCCCATTCACTACGAAAGCGACCGTGCCCCCTGGGCGGCCAGCCGCCTGCAGGACTTCTTCGGCATGACCGATACGCCCAGGCTGTGCGACGGCCGGGTCGAGCTCGTGCTGCACCTGCTTGCCCCGAACCAGCGCGCCGTGCAGGTCACGACCGACCTGAAAAGTTTCTGGGCCAACACCTACCCCTCGCTGTACAAGCAACTGAGTCGCAGATATCCCAGGCATGCGTGGCCCGAAAACCCGCTCGATGCCGGCGCTGAAGAGAAAGGGAAACGCTGACACCGATCTCTCCGGCATCGGCTTCCAGCTTCGACGGCTCGTCGACCCACGAGGTATCGGCATGACGGCGCATGTTCTTTTCGGAAGGGGATTTTCAGCGTAGCGAGGGCGTTCGGGGAAGAGGGATACACCGAGGCGCCGAGACGGCGAGGGGCTCTACTCGTAACCAGGGGGCCGGCGCGACTGTGACGGGCAGCCTGTTTCAAGTAACACAGATGCGAGCCGTGGCTTCGCCTGTGTCCCTGTCATTCCGCTCGAAGCGGTGCGCGTGGGGAATCCCCGGGTCGGGCGCCCGTTCAGTTATCGGTCGATCGGACAACCAGACTGGAAGAAAATGCGGGAAAGGACGGCAGTGGAAGATGCGAGGCAAAAGAAAACCCGCCGTGGGGGCGGGTTTTGGGGAATTACATCGCGGCTTCGCGGCGCTCGACTTTCTTGCGGCGCTTCTGCGCTTCCTGCGATTTCTTACGAGACTTCACGCTCGGCTTTTCGTAATGCCGGCGCTTCTTCATCTCGCGGAAGAAACCTTCGCGCGCAAGCTTCTTTTTCAGAATGCGAATCGCTTTCTCCAGGTCGCCACGGACCTCAACTTCACCACCATCTCGAAGCAAAACTCTCACCTCACCTTCATGTTTTGGTTGTAAAAGCCATCTTCGAGATCGCTCTTACTGAAATTCCTTCATATTAACAAGTATAACCCAGAGCGTCAAAAAAGAGATCGGGGGGGCATGCAGCAGCGTTGCTCGGAGTGTGACAGGTGGCGGTTGCGTTTTTTTCATGCTGCACGGCTGCGCGGTAGTGACCTGTGGCCGGTGGCCGGTTTCGTCAAACCAGAGGTACCGTTTGTATAACTTTACCCCTTCATCCCCCAAGAAAAGGAAGGAAGACTTCAGTGGAACTGCAACCGTTACAGGCATCGAGTACATTCGCCTCTGTGCCTCGGCGCCTCCGTGTATCCCCTTCGAACGTGCCGCACGGTCAGACGAAGCGAGCCGGCTCGCATGGGGCTTCGACTCAGCCTTGCCAACCCCTTATCGGGCTGCGATCATGTGACTTTCCTCTCGCACGTTCGATGAAGCGCATAACCTTTCCCCATATCGTCGTCCGGAACGAAGGCGGCAGCACCCTCGGCGATTTCCTCAACAAGACCCTGAAGCCGGCTGTCGCGCGGGCAGCCTTGGGCGCCGGCGATGTACGGGTAAACGGTAAACGCGTGCGCGATGCGTCGTTTCGCCTGCTGCCGGGCGACCGTATCGAATACCGTGGCCCCACCGCCGATGCGAAAAAGGCGAACAAAGTGAAGCAAGCGCGCCTGCGCTTCAACATCGTGCACGAAGACGACGACGTGATCGTGGTGCACAAGGGGCCCGATCTGCTCAGCGTGCCCGATCGCACCGACAGCCCCGCCGTTTCGCGTCAGCTGGCCGATTTCATCGCCGAACGCGACGGCCCCGAGGGCCGCGTGTATCCGGTTCATCGCCTCGACAAGGATGTGACCGGGTTGCTCCTTTTCGCGAAAACCCTCGCCGCGCGCGATCGCCTGCGAGAAGCCTTTGCTGAAGATGCCGTCAAGCGTACCTACCTTGCCTGCATCTGGGGCTCGATGCGAAAGCCCTCTGGCACGATACGCTCCCACCTCGACACGAAGAGCGAGCGCGTGCGTTCGGTCGCACCCGGTCAAGGGGCGCCCGCCGTTACCCACTATCGAACACTGCAGAGCAACGGGCGCGTCAGCCTGCTCGAGGTGCGCCTGGAAACCGGACGCAAGAATCAGATTCGCGTTCACCTGTCTGAAGCCGGGCATGCCCTGCTCGGCGATCGCAGGTTCGGCGGCGCCGAAGGCTTCGGATTCAACCGCCGAAAAGTGGCCCTCCATGCGTGGAAGCTGCGCTTTCGCCACCCCACCACCGGACGCACCATCGAGGTCGAAGACCCGGCACCCGCCAATTTCGAGCGCGCACTCGCCGACGCCCGGTAGCGGTTGCAAGGGGCTCAGGTAGTCGTTCGTCGTCGGTCGTCCGTCGTCCGAACAAGTACAAGAAGGCATGGTGGTTCGTCGTCGGTCGTCCGAATAAGTACAGGACAGCTATCCGCCCGTAGTCGGCGTTCTCGGCCGAGAACGAACAGGATATGCGGTGTGCGCCATCCGCATACTGTCGCTCGACTCCGGCCACGCGCAGGGTTTCCGACGTTTCCCGTTGATGGGGTAGACTCCCCTTCCCCCCCGGAAAAAAGAAAAAGCGGGCAGAGCCCGCTTTCCTGGAGAAGATTCGCCTATTGTCCCTATCTCGCCGCCAATTCAACCAGCCACAGGCTGAGCGATGGTACGAAGGTAATGAGCATGAGGGCGATGAACAGCATGATCACAAAAGGCAGAGACGAGACGATGATGCTGCTCGACGACTTGCGAAAGAAGTTGCTCGCCACGAAGAGGCTGATGCCCAGCGGGGGCGTGAGAAAGCCGATTTCGAGGTTCAGGATGAAGATGATGCCGAGGTGTACGGGGTCGATACCGTAGCTGAGCGCAATGGGCGTAATCAGCGGCGCAAAAACCAGCGTGGCGCTGAAGATGTCCATGAACGCGCCCACAATCAACAGAAGAATGTTGACCGCGATGAGAAAGCCCGTCGGCGACTCGACATACTGCCTGATGAAAGCCGTCATCTTCATGGGCAGTTGCTGGTCGGTCACGTAATACGTGAAGGCCAGGGCCATGAGCAGAATCATGAGAATGCCGCCCACAAGCACCATCGTGTCGATGGTCAGGCGCGGCAGCTCGCGTATCTTGATATCGCGGTGAACGAACACTTCGACGATGACCGCATAAACCACGGCAAAGGCGCTGGCCTCGGTGGGCGTGGTGTAACCGCCGTAAATGGCAACGAGCAGCAGAATCGGAAACAGCAGCGCCCAGATGCCTTCGCGCAGGGCCTTGAGAACCTCGGCCCCCGAAAAGGGCTCACGCTCGACCTTGTTGGTAATCGAATAGAACATCGCGTAGATGCCGAGCACGCCGATGCACACGGCAATGGGCACGATACCGGCGATGAACAGCTGGTTCACATCGGTCTGACTGACGGCGCCGAAGATGATAAGGGGCAGGCTGGGCGGCGCGAGAATGCCGATGGCCCCCGCCGTGGTAATCAGGCCCAGAGAGAACTTCTCGTTGTAGCCTTCGCGCTTCATGGCCGGGTACAGAATGCCGCCGATGGCCATGATGGTCACGGCGCTCGAACCCGAAAGGGCTGCGAAAAATGCGCAGCCGACCAGCGCGGCAATGGCGAGTCCGGCCGGCATCCACCCGAAAATCGTCTTGATGATGTTGATCAGGCGCGTCGAGATACTGCCCTTGGTAATAATCGTTCCCGCCAGGGTGAAGAGCGGAATCGCGATCATGACGGGCATGGAAACCGTCTTGTCGAACATTTCCTGCGGAATGTTTACCAGGCGGCCCATGACCCCGAGCATGGCGTCGTCGTTCATGACAACTTCCTGGCTCGACCACAGAAGCGAGAACATTTCGACGAAGCTGCCGCCGCTGTCGATAAGCGCCAACGACAGGGCCGTTGACACGCCGATGGCGACGAACAGGGGAGCGCCCGCGAGAAGAAGCGCGGCAAAAGCTGTAGTGCTGAGGGCGATTACTGGCATGGTTTCATTCGGCTCAGGTGCGCATGTCTACGCCGTGGTGGTGCGCATCGGCGCTGAGCCACTGGCGTGTGCGAATTCGCTTGAGGTCTTCAAGCAGGCTGATGAAGAAGCGGAACGCGATAATGGCAAGCGCGACCGGAATGAGGGCCTGAATGTACCAGAACGGAATCTTCATGGCCGTCGACTCAACCGCCCATTCACGATTGACGCTCACGAAGAAAACGCTGACGCGCACGAGATATACCAGCAGTACGATGGCGACCGCGTCGATGACCACGGCGGCGAAGGTACGCACGGGCGCCGGCATGATGCGTGAGAGCACGTCAATGGCGATATGACGGCGATAATGCGTGGTGATGCTGCCGGCGACCAGGCTCATGCCCAGCATGGCGAAGACGCTGGCTTCCATGGCCCACGGAATGGTCCACCCGGCCAGCCGGCCGATCACCTGCAACATGACCATGCTAACCATGAACACGGTCATGGCAATGATGAGCCCTTCTTCGATTCGAAGCAGCACCTTGTCTACGGCGCGTAGAACGCGCAGAACCGGGCCCGAGGGAGGGTGCTCCGGTTCATGCGGTTCTTTCACGGCCTGCACGGGCAGGTCGACGGTAGCCGTCACTTGGCCACCTTACCGGCGCGGTAGTCGGCAAGGCCCTTGCGAATCTTGTCGAGCAGGCTCTGCGGAAAGACACCCTGCTTGATCAGCCGCTCGGCGACACCGGCGGTAGCCTTCTCGAAGGCTTCACGCTCGGCGGGCTTCAGTTCGTCGATTTTGACGCCCGCTTCGCGGAAGCCCTTGAGCAGCCCTTCGTCAAGGCTGCGCACGGCCGTGCGCACGCGCGGCTGAAGTTCCTGGGCAATGGACATGACGATGTTGCGCAGGTTTTCGGGGGTCTTGTCCCAGAAGCGCTTGTCGATGACCACGGCTGCCGGCTGGTAAATGTGGTGGCTGATCGTCCAGTACTTGGTCTGCGTGTACCACTGGGCGCCCGTGGCGAATACCGGCGTCTGGTGATAACCGCCCACGATACCCGTCTGCAGGGCGCTCAGCACCTCGGGCACGGCCAGGGGAACGGCGGTGACATCGAGTTCCTTGAAGAAGGCGAGCATGACATCGCTTTCCTGGGCGAACCACTTGGTCGACGTCATGTCGGCCGGCGAGTGAATGGGCTTCGACTGATTGCCGAAGTCAAGCCAGCCGTTCTCGGCCCACATGATGAGCTTGAGTCCGCGCTTTTCAAGGACGGTTTCAAGCTCTTCTTTGGCCACGTGGTCAAGCACGTAGTCGGCCTCTTCGCTGCTGCGGAAGAGGAACGGCAGCTCGAGTACCTGCAGCTCGGGAACGACGGTCGAAATACCGCCCGTCGAGAAGCCGCCGCCCGAAAGCTGGCCGAACTTCATCTTCTGCAGCATGGCGCGCTCGTCGCCCAGAATGCCGTTCAGGAAAACGCGAACCTTCACTTCGCCCTTGGTCTGCGATTCGACCTTCTCCTTGAATTCTTCAAGCAGGTCGGCCCACGGGGTGCCGGCCGGGGCCAGGGTTCCGAACTTCAGCTGGTAGGCGGCTTCGGCCCTGGCAATACCCAGCGTGAAAATGAAGGCGAGAAGAAAAAACGTTGCTTTCGATATGCGAATCATGATCAATTACCCTGCGATGGCCGGCTTAAAAGATTTCGGCTTCTTCAGCGAGCATTTCGGCGGCGCGCTGTTTGGCGAAGTCGTTTTCGAGAATATACGGCGACTCGCCGTCGTATTCGACGACCTCGGTCAACAGCCGATGATACAGCTCCTGCTCATAAAGTTGCAGCGCGTAGAATTCGGCAAACAGCACCTTGTTGTACAGGCACTGCGGGTCGCTGGTGGCTTCGGAAAAGAGCCGGTAAGACTTTTCCATGTCGCCGCCGAAGGCACCGGCCTTGGCGTAGTACGAAGCGGCAAGCAGGGTGGGTCCGGCACAGTAATAGTCGGCGTCGATTTCCATGGCGCGCTCGAACATGGCCTTGACCTTGGGAATGTCGAAGGCCACCTTGGTCAGCCCCTGCAGCTCGCCCGACCAGGCCCAGTTACTGGCCGTGAACAACATGGCGTGAATGTACTCGAGCTCGGAAATCCGGGCCACGGCCTCCTTGACGGCCCCCCCCTCCTCGACGACTTCACGGTAACCCGGATGCATCTCGAGACGCTTCATGCCGAAGTTCTTGCCGCGTTCATGCATTTCGATACGCTTGGCCTTTGACGGAGCGTACGCCGACGCAAGCTGGTAGTACGCAAGGCTCAAACGATCGAGCACGTGCGGGCTCTGCTGCTCGAGTGCATAGGCCGCTTCGTAGAGTTCAATGGCCTTACGCAGCGAAGCCTCGGAAGTCGCAGCCGCGTACACCGCATCGGCATGCTCGACGAGCGTCTCGAAATCGGCGCCCTCTCCGGCAGAGGCCATGGGTTGAATGACGGCTCGCTGACTGCCGGCGCAAGCCGTGGCAACCAGCAGAAAAACCAGAATCAGGCTTCTTCGCATTGAGGAATCTCCCAAGTATTCAAGGCCCCCGGACAACAGATCTTCCGGCCTTTTCACGGCCGCTGAGCGAGCCCTTGGCCCGAAAGGACACAGTAATGTATCACGGCCTTGTAAAAATGGTCAACCATCAGCCGGTGATTCGAATGCATGACGGCAGGGCCCTGGTCGTGAACCGACCGGTCGAAGCCGAAAAGGCGCCCTGACGCCCACTTCGCCCGGCTGGTGAGCCTTATTCTACCAACAGGTAGTTTCTGAGACAAACGCCGACAGGCGTGCCGAGAGTGCCTCAGGAGGCGGGCATGAAGCCCGAGCCGAGTTGTTCGAAAACGAAAAGCGCGGTACCGGGTGATTCGGGCAGCGGCCATTCGTTCGATGCGTTTACGCCAACCTTACGCCCGGCGGAAGCATGGCCCGCCCCCAGGGGCATTCCAAGCGATTCAGGCGCCCGGCATCCACCAAGCTTCGATGGCGGCGGCAAGCGCAACGGGCGCTTCCATCATGCTCGCATGCCCGGCCTTCAGGTTCACCATACGCCCGGCCGGGCGTTCGTTCTGCGTCTCTTCGGCACGGGCAGGAGGAATGATGCGGTCCTGGCTTCCCACCACGTGAAGCGTATCGCCTCGAAACATGCGCCAGACATGCGCGCGATGCGGGCGAAGCGCCATGCCCACCGATGCCCCGGCTATCGCCCGGCTGTCGGCGGCCGCCACCATTTCATGCAAGCCGGCGGCCACCGCAGGCTCGCCACTCAGCCGCTCTGCCTGTTCCCGATTCCAGGTTTCCCGCCGGGGCGAGGCGACCACTTCGGCCACCTGGTAGCGTTGCTCACGTTGCGACTCGTTGTCGGCAAAGGGATGACTGTGCACGAGCGCAAGTCCGGCCAGCCGCTCGGGATACAGCTCGGCCATGGCAAGGGCCACGTAGCCGCCCATCGAGTGCCCCGCCACATAGACCGATGACAGTGCCAGGCTATCGAGCAGGTTTACCAGATCGGCGGCCATTCGTTCCATCGTATACGGACCGGCAGGTACCGAAGAACGCCCGAAACCTCGCAAGTCGGGAACCACGACAAGACCTCGCGTACGCAGAACTTCGGCCAGCTCCGACCACAGCGAACCGGTAAGGGGAAAACCATGCACCAGCATGAGCGGCGACCGTTCATCGCCTGGCGGCTGCCCTTTCACCGCGTAGTGAAGTCGAACGCCGTCGTCGGCCGTAAATGCAGGCATGTCACCTCCTGTCGCGAAAAAGAAAACGCCTCGACCACGAATTTACGGGGAAGAGGCGCTGCATACGAAAGAGTCAACGATAACCGGAGCGCATCATACCTTTGCGGCCAGGTAGGGGCGGGTCCAGGCGATGAGCTCGTCGAGCACCTGGTCTTTTTCGGGCTCGTTGAAGATTTCGTGGAAAAGTCCGGGCCACGCCTTGAAATGGCGGTCGGCAGTCTCCAATCGCGAGAAGAACCGGCGCGCCCCCTCGATGGCGACGATGGGGTCGGCTTCGCCGTGAAAAAGAAGAACAGGCATCTGCAGGCGCGATGCTTCGCCGTGGGCATTTTCCATGGCGTCGAGCATTTCCGTGAACCAGCGCGTGCTTGCCTTGTCGTGCACCAGCCGGTCGGCCAGATAAGCCGCAACGACTTCTGGGTCACGCGATACGCCCTTGGCATCAAGCCCCGTCGACAGAGACAGCCAGGGTACCACGCGCGAGAAAACGCGTCCGACAATGGCTTTGAGCGGCGGCACCGGCATGCCCAGCTGAAGAAGAGGCCCGGAAAGCAGAAGCGCCCGCAAAGACTCGCCGTAACGCAACGCATACGAAATGGCAATCAGGCCACCCATCGAGTGCCCGAGCAGTACCCGCGGAAGCTCGGGACGGCCGAACTTCTGCCCGGCGGCATGAAGGTCTTCGACGTAGGCCGACCAGGCCGGAGTGTGACCGCGAATGCCCTCGCTGCGACCGTGCCCCCGGTGGTCGGGCGCAATCACGTCCCACCCCTGGGCATTCAACCGCCGGGCAACATGCTCATAACGCCCACCGTGCTCACCGTGGCCGTGGCTCAGAAGCACCTGCCCCGACGGCTTTTCGACCGGCCAGTAACGAACGAAAATTCGAGTACCGTCACTACCGGGCATGAGACTTGTCTGGGGCGTGGTGGCGGGGGTGCTCTTCGAGTTGCTGCGAGGGGCCATGTTCATCTCCTGGCTGCTTGCGCCTGACAAGCAGTGTACCACACCGATCGGCGAAACCTAGGCTTCGTCGGCGTCGACGACGCGCCTGTGTTCGGCACGCAAGGCAATCTGCGCGCTGATCAAGCCGGCAAGCAGTCCGTCTTCGTAGTTGAAGACATGATCGCCCACCAGTTGCGGATAGTCCTGGGGGTTGAGAATATCTTCCGGTGTCAGGCCGGGTCTCAGTTCGCGCGCGATTCGGAGCACTTTCGCCCGCTGCTGCGTGATCATCTTCTCGAGATAACCGTCGAGGTTGCCCCAAAGCTCCTTCGCATCCACTTCAAAAACTCCGATGTAGGGGGAAGTCGATCAGACGAGCTGAAGCAGCTCTTTCACCTTGGCCTGCACCGTCTGCGCTTGAATGGGCTTGGTGATGTACGCGTTCGCCCCAAGGGCAAGGGCACGGGTGCGATCTTCAGCGCCGCCTTCCGTGGTGATGATCATGATGGGAATGCCGGAATGGCGAGCGTCCTGGCGCACGAGGCTGACCAGCTTGAGCCCGTCCATGATGGGCATGTTGATGTCGGTGATCAGCAAGTGATACTCGCCGGCCTTGAGTTTCTTGAGCCCCTCGACGCCGTCGCCGGCCTCGTCTGCTTCGACCTCTCTGATTCTACGTAACGCCATCAGAATCAGCTGACGCATCGTGGGAGAATCTTCGACGATCAAAACTTTGAATTTCTGCACGGACTCACTTCGTCAACAAGTCCAGGAACCCCTGGATCGTGGCCAGCTTACGTTCGCTGTCGCTGTACAACCGCGAACTGAAAATTGCCGTGGCCGCATGACCGGCCAGAAGGGTGAAAAGCTCGTAGTCGACGTCGGCGAACTGCTGCTTCTGTTCGAGCAGCTTGTATATGACCAGCACGCCGATGATGTGTTCCTTGATCTTCAGCGGAATACACACGAGCGGATTCAGCAGATCGACCGGACGGTTGAGTTCCTTCGGAATGAAATTCTCACCGCTCTGCGCGACCTCGCCGATAATGCCCTCGCCGATGCGAACCGAAGGCAGTTCGCTGAGCTCAATGCCCTCGGAAGCCACGGGCGCAAGACGCTCGGTCTTTTCGTCGAGCAGCAGAATGCCGAACTGTTCGGCGCCGACAAGGTTGATGATGATTTCGAGAATGATCTGCAGAACTTCGCGAAAATTCAGCGTGCTGTGCAGCTGATAGCTGGCAATGTAGAGATTGGCGAGGTTGTTGTTCTCTTCCTCAATCTCGATGTACCGCTGCGCAAAGTCCTTGTTTTCGGCTTCGACTTCGGTGAAGCGATTGCGCACCTGCTCGAGTTCTTCGTCAAGACGCTTGATCTGAAGCCTGAGCGACTGGATCAGCTCCGACGCAGAATTCTCGTCGCGAGAACTGCGCAGTTCGTCTTCCAGGGCCGCGTTCCGAAAGCGCAGGCGTTCATTCTCCTTGAGAAGATCCTGCGTGAACTCGGCTCCCTTCTTGAATATCTGGAGGAATTCTTCTCCCTTATGGAGCAGACTTCGTTCCTTTTCGTCGCTCATGGAGACTCCGGTAACTTTATTAGTGATAGCACACACGACGTTTTGTTTTCAAATCGTGCGGTCGGCCATACTTACTTTTTCTACCCATTGCGCGATGGCTTTCGGCAGCTCGGGCAAGGGCAGCATACGGTGCGCCCCCGCTATTCGCGCCGCCTCGCGGGGCATGCCGAAGACGACGGCCGTTTCCTCGCTCTCGACGAAAACCATTCCACCATTCTTTCTGATTTCGAGTGAACCAGCGGCGCCGTCGTCTCCCATTCCGGTAAGCACCACGGAAAGCACCCGATCTGCCGCGGCTGTCGCCGCCGACTGAAGCAGTCGGTCGACGCTGGGCACGTATCGATCGCCCGACGGCGCCGAAACCTGCAGGCGCCACTCGTCGTCATGACGGTGCACGGTCAGGTTTTTTCCTCCCGGTCCGATCCAACAGGTTCCGCTCCGCAGACTTTCTCCACCGGTGGCTTCTTCGACCCCGTAGGCCGTATACCGATTAAGGCGAGCCGCAAAGGCTTCGGTAAAACGGGGCGGCATGTGTTGCGCGATAAGAATCGAAACCGGCAGAATCGGAAGTTCGCCCAGCAGCCTCTGAATCGCACTCGGCCCGCCCGTCGAAGCCCCGATAACGACAATGCCCTCGAGTTGTTCGACAGGGCCGCCCCTGGCGGTATCGTCGGCTCGCATGGCCGGACGCTGCGGGGGTACGGGCACCCTGGGACGGATACGACTCGCTGCGCGAAGCTTTCCGAGCAGCTCGGGCGCGATTTCGTGCAGACGTTCGCTGATGGCCCGGGTGGGCTTGGCCAGAAAGTCGACGGCCCCGAGCTCGAGGGCCTTGAAAACGTTTTCGGCCTGGGCCTGGGCACTCACGACAACGATGGGCACCGGGCGCTTCTGCATCACGATACGCAGAAAGGTAAACCCATCCATGCGCGGCATATCGAGATCGAGCGTAATCAGATCGGGCTCGAGCTGCAGCGTCTTGCGCAGCGCTTCCTCGCCATCGGCGGCGGTGGCGATGACTTCGAGTTCGGGATCGGCCCCGACGATTCGCGAAAGGGTCGTTCGGTTATAGGCCGAATCGTCGATGATGAGCACGCGGCGTTTGGTCATGAGTCGCTCGGCCTGCGATAAACGAGGTCATGGCGCAGATGCTCGAGCGAGAACGCCGACGATAGGTTAACTAAACTTTCCGAATGCCCGAGAAGCAGGTACCCGCCCGGTACAAGCTTATCGTAGAAGTGCTGAACGACCTGGCGCTTGATCTGCTCGTCGAAATAAATCAGTACGTTGCGGCAGAAAATGATGTCCATGCTTCCCAGCAGGCCGATTCGCCGGGCGTCGAGCAGATTCAGGTGACCGAAGGAGACAAGGCGTCGTACCTGCTCGCTGATGCGGTACTTATCGCCCATCGGTTCAAATACTTCTCGATGAATTTCGCATCGGTCGTGCGAAACGCGCTCTTTCCGTATATTCCCTGTCGCGCCAGCTTGAGCACCCTTTGCGAAATGTCGGTGCCGACAATCTCGATTCGCCAGCCTTCGAAGCGTTCCTGCTCAAGCAGAAGCATGGCAATGGTGTAGGGTTCCTCGCCGGTCGAGCACCCGGCGCTCCATATGCGAAGCATGCGCTCTCTACGGGCACCCTTCTCTTCATGCAGTTGCGGCAGAATTTCCTCGCTGAAGGCACGCAATTGCTGCTGCTCGCGAAAGAAATATGTCTCGTTGGTGGTCAGCACGTCGGTGCAGAATTCGAGTTCGGCCGCTGCGTTCTGATGAAAACGGAGGTAAAGGTAGTAGTCGCGAAAGGTTCGCAGGCCCAGCTGACGCAAGCGGGCTCCGAGCCTGCTTTCGAGAAGAAACTGGTTGTCTTCGGTGAAATGGAGTCCGCAGTGGCGGTACATCAGATCGCGTAACAGCCGGAATTCTTCCGGAGACATCCGTAACGAGGCCGGCGCGAGATCCATCACTCAGTCTCCGGCCAGCTGTTCCAGATGCATGCGCACCAGGCCGTCTTCTTCGACCCCAATGCGCTCGCGGGCCATTTCGACCATCCAGGGCGTTTTCTTGTGCGTAATATAAGCAGCCGCCGCCCCACGAACAGGCCATGACGGATGCCTCAGCAACACGCCGAGAACGCCCGGCTGCAGGTCGCTTTCGTACCAGGCAAGCGATTTGAGCAACTCGGCAGTCGGATAATCGTCGAGGCGATCGATTGCCTCGGCCAGCGACGGAAACATTTCCTGCCGCACGTGCTGTCCGGCCACCCAGGCCGCAGCGGTGGCGACCACCCCCCCCTGACGCAACAACTCGAGCAGGCGCGCGTCTTCGGGCGGGCAGCCCAGATTCGAAAGGGCACGCAAGGCCGCAGCCTGCACCCATGGGTTTTCGTCGTCGAGCAGAATGGAAAGCGGGCCCGCGGCTTCCCGTGCCCCGGATTCGCCCAGCACCGAGGCCGCCGCGCTTCTCACTTCATCGTCTTCATCGGACAGCCTGGCGTGAAGAATCTGCAGTATTTCGGCCCGCTCGACCGCACCCACCGCCCCCAGCACCGCCGCACGACGCACCTGCCCATCGGCATGCCGCATGGCCTGGGTGAGAATGGGAACCGACTGTTCGGCGGGCAGACGACCCACCGCAGGCAACATCAGTACGACGACCTCGGCCCGCCACTCGGTCACCCCCATGGCCAGAAGGTCGGACATGCCGGTCAGTCGCTTGTCGGCAAGCGTAAGGAGGCTTTCGGCTGCCGTCTCGGCAAGCGCCCTGTCGCCGTCGCCGCATGCCGCCATCAGGTGCGGCACCGCGCGCAAAGTACCCACGCGGCCCAGGGCGGCAAGGGTTTCGCGCCGATGATCGCCCCCTTCGCTGAGCAGAGACAGCAGAATGGCTTCGCCGTCGAGTTCGGGGCGCTCGGCAAGCAACAGGGCTGCAATTCGCTTTCCGTTGGGTTTTCGTACCAGGGCAGAAAGAACACCGCGCACGATTTCCGAGGGTCGCTCACGCAGGTGCCCCGCCAACCATTCGGCATCGTCGGGCTCATCAAGAAGCGAGGAAACTATCTCGGCCAGCTTCAGCGGGGCGACCGCCGTGGTAACGGCAAACGCAGCCCGGCGCAACCGGCTGGGAACCGCATCGGCCCGGACTCGCCTGTGAACGACGGCAAGGCGATCGCCTGCGTCGACCAGCGTCAACTGCGGATAACGCGCAAGACCCTCGCCCAGCGCCGCCAGCAACGTATCGAGCGGCCATTGGTCACTGACCATGTCCCACAGCAGGCGCAGGCCATCCTGATTACCGGAGCACCCCAGCAACTGAATGGCGGGAATCGCAAAGATGGGGTCGGCCAACGACTCTCGCAACGCCGCGCCCTCGACCGTCAGTCCCTCGCGGCGGGCGATTTGCACGAGCGCCGTCAGTGCCGCAAAGCGGTCGGAACCTTCCATGCCGTTGACAAGAGCAAGCAAGCGCTCGGCTTCATCCCGTGTGCCCACCGTGCCGACCAGTTCGGCTGCCGAAAAGCGCACATTCTCGTCGACGTCGGACAACAAGGTCTGAAGCGCCGCGGGACCGGCCGCCCGATCGCCAATCTGCACGAGTATGTCGAGAATGGCCTTCCTTCCGCGTTCCGAGGCCTGCGAAAGTGAGCGACAGAGAAAGGGTACCGCAGACTTGCCCAGAAAGATCAACGCCTCGCCCGCTGCCCCCCTGATGCCGGCATTCTCGCTGTCTTCAAGGCAACCGACGAAAAACGCGAGCCGCTGCTCAAGAGAGGCAGCCGAACGGCACACCGCCTCCCACGCCGCCCGCCTGACCCGCCAGGCTTCGTCGCCCAGGGACTCGCGAGCCGAGTCGAAAACAACGGGCGGCAGAAGCGAAGACAACGAAAGGGCCGCTCGATAACGCTCGACCTCGGTTCGCTCAGCCCCCGACATTACAGGCCGATACCCAGATCCTTACGCTTCTTTTCGAACAGATCTTCAAGCGCCTGCGTAAGGTAATCCATCTTTTCGCGCACGGCGGCGGGAACCCGCTCGATGTAGAGCTTGCGCCCTTCTTCGATGTCGGAACGGAGAGCGTCCATGGGGTTTCCGTTGCGCAGTCCTTCGGCCATGGCATCGGGATTGTAGAGGGCGACATCGGAAGCAATGATGCGAGCCAGGCGCTTGGCCTTCTCATGGTCTTCCCGTTCCTGGGGCGAAAGGGTCGATTCGTCGAAGGCCGGCGCGGCGGCCGGTGCGGCAGGCGCCTGCGGGGCGGCGGCCTGCGGCTGCGGGGCAGCCGGCGCGGGGGCCTGCTGGTTCGCCTCGCCCGCATCGGCCGAATCTCCGGCGGGAGCCGATCCGCCCACGAGCGCCTTGATCTTCTCGACGATGTCTTCGGGAATCCGGTGCTTTTCGACGTAGTCGTCGGCGCCGTATAGCGAAGCAGGAGAACGCTTGTACCGGGTCTTGTCGTAAATGGCGGCGATGAGTACGGTTCGGGTACCGGCAAGCGAGTCGTCGCGCCGGATAACCTCGCAGATTTCGAAGCCGAACATTTTGGGCAGCGCCACGTCGAGAATGGCAACCGCCGGCTTGCGCTGCTCGATTTCCATGAGCGCCTGAATGCCGTCGTGCACGGCCACCACCGTGAAGCCCTCTTCACCGAGAAGGTCTTCGACCATCGAGGTCACGTCTTCGCTTTCGTGCCCCACCACAACCACCGCGTTGCCGGCGGCCGTCGTTGTTGCAGCGGGAGCGGAAGCCACCGGCGTAGGCGCCGGAGTCGCCGGAGCGGGCGTCGGAGCGGGAGCCGGAACTTCTTCCTTACGCTCGGTCGGCGGTGGCTCGGAAGCGGCGGGCGCTGCAGGCGGTGGCGTTGCTGCCGGCTTTTCTTCAACCGCTTTAAAAACGGTGCTGCACTTCTTACAGCGAATCTTCGGTTCGGCCGAGGTAAGCTTGGCCGGGTCGAGTTTGTACTTGGCTTCGCACTGTGGGCACTTGACGATCATGAGGTGTCTTCCGTAGGGAATATGCGGTCTCGCTACAGTTTAAATCTACGCACCAGCTCCATCAAGGTAGCCGTCTGGTGATTGAGAATTTCGGTTACGTCTTCGAGCTTGCCGACGTTCTGCTGATTGCGATGTGTGATTTCACGAATGGTGTCGACGCTGCGAACGATCTGATCGCTGCCGCGCGACTGTTCATCGGTATTGTGGCTGATGTGGCCGATATTGGTGTTGATGCTCTCGATGGCGGCGGTAATGAGCTTCGACCCCTGGCTCTGTTCGCGCGTCGTTCGCTTCACCTTTTCGGCAATGTTCTTCATGCGCTCGGCCGCCTCGACGATCTGCTGGCTGCGCTCCTTCTGATCCTGGGTCGCGCGGCTGATGCGTTCGCACATGTCGACAATCTGGCTGATGGCGACCGTGACCTGGTGGCTGCCCTTTGCCTGCTCGTTCGTGGCCCGGCTGATCTCACGAATCATGCCCGAGCTTCGGCGCGCGCTCTGCAGAATTTCTTCGAGGGCCTGTCCGGCATTGTCGGCCAGCTGCACGCCGGCTTCGATGCTGCGGTTGCCGACTTCCATGGCCCGCACGGCGTTTCGGCTTTCGTCCTGCACGGCCGTAATGAGATCGGCGATTTCCTTGGTCGACTTGGTCGTACGCTCGGCAAGTTCCTTGATTTCGTCGGCCACGACCGCGAAAGATTTACCCTGGTCGCCGGCCTGGGCTGCGGTAATGGCCGCATTCAGGGCAAGCAGATTGGTCTGGTCGGCGATTTCGTCGATGACGTTGAGAATGCTGCCGATTCGGTGGGTCTTCTCTTCGAGGCTACCGATAACGATGTCGATCTGCTGCGACGACTCGCGAATCTTGTTCATGCCGGCAATGGTCTTCTGCACGCTCTCGCGTCCCTGCTCGGCATCCTGCTGCACTTTTTCGGACAGTGCGGTCGTTTCGCGGCTGTTTCCTTCTACCTGCTTGATCGAGCTGTCAATCTCGAGCATCGAGGTTGCCGTTTCGTTGGCCGCCGACGTGAGGCGGGCCACGTTGGCCGACACCTCGGAAATCGAGCCCACGATTTCTTCGATGGACAGGCTGGTCTCACGCACGCTTTCATTCAGCACGCGCATCGATTCGTCGACCGCGCTGATGGTCATGCTCATCTGGTTGATGGACGATGAACTCTCGACGGCCGATACCGAGAGAGAGTCGGTCATGTCCTTCGTTTCCTTGAGCGCTACGTTCA
The DNA here is from genome assembly GCA_041687475.1 of bacterium. Taxonomy (GTDB): domain Bacteria; phylum J088; class JAWLBW01; order JAWLBW01; family JAWLBW01; genus JAWLBW01. Next base: position 15,076 of record JAWLBW010000005.1, on the reverse strand, counting down.
TGTCCTTGATGTAGCCGCCCATGGACTCGACCGATTCGCTCTGCGTGCGGGCGCCGTCATAGACTTCACGACTGGCGTGCGCAACCTGGCTGCTCACGTGCGAGAGCTTCTGGCTTGCTTCCTTGATGTTCTGGAAGAGATCGCGCAGGTTGGTGAGCATGAAGTTGAAGGAGCTGGCCAGGTCTCCGATTTCGCCCGTGGCCTCGACCTGAATTTCGTCGTGCAGGTTTCCTTCGGCCACATTGCCCGCGGCCGTAACCATGCGCTTGAGCGGCCGGGTGGTGATGTCGATGTAGAAATAGCTGATCAGCAGGGCAATGGCAATGCCGGTGAGCACGACGAGAAGGCCCGAGCTCAGAATGTTGTCGAGGCGGGCCTGCACGGCCTCGGTGCTGATGCCGACTTCGACCTTGCCTACGGTTTCGACCTTCGCTTCGGCAGCTTCGCCCACGGCCTCTTCACCGAACACGGCGAACAAGTCGGCGGTAAGTGCGGCGGTATACGAAGTTACCGACTGCGAAATATGGCGAACGTCGTACCCCTGAAAGGCATACGAGGGGGCATCGGGGTTCTTGTTGATCTCGTCGCGTAACTCACGGTGCCGGTACCAGTCGAGCAGGACACGGCCGTCGTCGCGACGGAAGATAACAAAGGCAAGGTCGCGGTCGTCTACGAAGTTCTTGATCTTCTGGTCGAGGTAGGTCAGCGAGTTGTTGATGATACCGACGTCGGCGCCGTTGGCAAGCTGGCGGGTAATGAGCTCGCCGCGCAGATCGAGCTCGTCGTGCAGCAGCGTTCTGGTGTTGATGAAAAACAGAACGGACAGGACCGTCGAGAGTATGACCACGACGGCGGAAATGAAGGCGACGAAGCGCCGCTTCAGGCTTGAGCCGAACATGCTCATGAGGCCTTCACCTGCTCCTTCTTCACCTGCCCGCGTTCGACCTGATGGCGCACCCCTTCGATGCGAACCCGCTCTTCGGTCGAGAGAATTCTTTCGTAGTCGAGCATGAGCAGAAGCTCATCGTTTCGCTTGACCACGCCGTTGATGTATTCGGCCCCGATGCCACGGGTAAGCGAAGGCGCGGCGCCGATATCCTGACGGCTTACGCGAATGACTTCGTTCACCTCGTCGACAAGCAGGCCGACGATCTTGCCGCTGATATTGGCAATGACGATGCGCGTCTTTCGGGTGGGTTCGGTAACGGGAAGATCGAGGCGCTTGCGCATGTCGACGATGGGTATCACCAGACCGCGCAGGTGAATGACGCCTTCGACGAAATCGGGCACCTTGGGCATGCGCGTGATGGCCTGATAACGCTGAATTTCCTTGATACGCATGATATCAAGCGCGTACTTCTCGCCGCCCACCATCAAAACGGCAAGCTGCGTTTCATCCTGTCTGGCGCGGAATTCCTTTCGCATGCTACGCCGCCCTCACGTCGACGTCCAAAACTTCATTCAGGTTCAGGAGAATCACCATCTGTTCATTCGAGCGTCCGATGCCCTGAATGAACTTACCTTCTACCCCCACCATGACGGAAGGAGTGCCTTCAATGGTGCGCTCCGGTATGCGCGCGACATCGATTACGGTGTCGACGATAAGTCCGAAAAGCTGTTCTTCGTGCGCGACAACGACGATCTTCGTCTGCCGGTTCATGTCGCTTACCTGCAGGTTGAGGCGCTCTCGCAGATCGAGCACGGGAATGACCGTGCCGCGCAGCGTAATGATTCCGAGAATGAAGCGCGGAGCCCGGGGTATCTCGGTAATTTCGCGCGTCTTGATGATTTCTCGAATCTTATGAATGTCTATGCCATATTCTTCGTCGGCGATTCGACAGAGCAGTACCTGCACCGCCTCTTCGTCTTCGCCGTCGTCGACGTCATAGGTGTGTCGGTACAATTCCTCGCTGGCGAGGTCGAAGAAGGCCTCGCCGAAAGCGGCGTCGGACTCGCCCGCATCGGCCGGCGGTTGTGCGGCGCTGCCTCCGGGCGCCTGCACGACAGACCCCGCCATGAAGGCTTCGAAGTCGGCGGCCAGGCTGTCGTCACTATCCGTCGCGGGTACGACCGTCTCGCGAACCGGCACCGGCGGCGCAGGTTCAACAGCGGCAGCCTCTTCGACAAGGCCAAGCTCTCGGATTTCCGGGTCGGGTGCAGAGGAAACGGAAACCACCGGCGCGTGCTCGAGAGCCTGCTCGGGTTGCGGTTCCTGAGGCTTCACAACGGTGGGAGCTGCCCCCTTCTGCTGCTTAGCCTTCTTGCGAATCTCCAGTAAATCCACGTTCAGCCTGCCGGTACGAGTTGCAGCTCCCTGGCCGCATCCTCGACAGCGGTTTCGCCAACCGGGTCTTCACCACGGCCGAAGCCGGTGAGAAGCGCGCTGTTGGCGATGTTGTTGATGACCCTCGGAATTCCGCCGCTCAGCCGCCACAGGCCGGTCACGGCGCCGTCGGTAAACAGGGGCGCCGAACGTCCCGCGACGCGGGTGCGAAAGTCGACGTACTCGCGCACCTCCTGTTCGTCCAATGCCTCAAGATGATACCGGATTCCTACCCGTTGCTGCAATGCACGATAGGCAGGGTGAGCAAGCCTTCGATTCAACTCGGGCTGCCCGACAAGCAGAACGGAAATCAGATTCCGGTCGTCGAGCTGGAAATTCGTGAGCAGCCGGAGTTCGTCGAACACGTCCTTGCCCGGCAGCATTTGGGCCTCGTCGATGATGAGAACCGGGGTCACGCCCTCCTGGTCGAGCTCGAAAAGCCGGCCCTGCACCGCTTCGAGCAGGCGATTGCGTTGCCGGGGGGCATCGGTCAGCCCGAGGCGCTCGGCCAAGGTCTGCAGCAAGAGCACCGCCGAAAGCCGGGGGTTGATGACCAGCACGATTTGGTAGGCGGCTTCATCGAGTTCGTCGACCAGCGCCCGGGTCAGCGTGGTCTTGCCGGCGCCGATTTCGCCCGTGAGCACCATGAGCTCTCGCTCTTCGCAAGCGTAGAGCAATCGGGCAAGCGCTTCTCCATGCTTACGGCCGCGATAGAGAAAGGCAGGGTCGGGGGTCTTATTGAAAGGACGGCGCTCGAGTCCGAAGAAAGCTTCGTACATCAGGCCCCCCGTGTCGCTTCGTCGATGAGAGCGGCCGTATCGAGCACGAGAATGGTCTGCTGATTACCCAGATCGGTGGCGCCGGCAATGCCCGGCGTATTCCGCAAAAACTCGCTGATGCTCTTGATGACGATATCCTGCTGACCGTGAAGCCTGTCGACGATGAGCCCCAGCCGGCGCTCGGCCAGCTCGAGTACGACAACATACATGTCGCCCGTCTGCATGGCCGATTCCTTGCGGGCAAGTCCGAAGACCCGATCGAGGCGGATGAGGGGCAGGGTCTGCACCCCTTGCTGGTGGCGAAACTCCATGACTTCGCGCCGCTCGACCGTGCGTATCTGGCGCGGCTCAATCATCAGGCTGGTCATGATCGAGCTCAGCGGAATCGCGTACATGCGCCCGGCCGCCTCGATGATCAAAGCCCGGATGATGGCCAGGGTAATCGGAAGGGTCAGGGTGAACCGGGTACCCCGCCCCAGCTCGGTGTCGATGTTGATAAGCCCGCGAAGGTCTGAAATGTTTTTCTTGACCACGTCAAGGCCGACACCCCGGCCCGACAGTTCCGAGACTTCGTCCTTCGTCGAAAATCCGGCGTGAAAAATGAGGTTCAGAACTTCATCATCCTTGAGGCCATCGACATTTTCGACCAGTTTGCGCTCTCTTGCCTTGTTGCGAATTTTCTCGAGATCGATGCCCCGGCCGTCGTCGGCGACCTCGATGTGCACGTGGTTGCCGCGCTGGTAGGCCTGCAGGCGAATCGTGCCCCGCCGGGGTTTCGCTTTGCTTTCACGCTCGTCGGGCGACTCGAGTCCGTGGTCGATGGAGTTGCGAATGATGTGCATGAGCGGATCGCCGAGTTCTTCGATAATGAGCTTATCGAGCTCGGTCTCGCCACCGTGCACCTCGAGATCGATTTCCTTGCCGACCTGCTGGGCCTCCTTGCGAACGATACGCTGCAACTTGTCGAACACCTGCTTCACGGGCACCATGCGCGTGTCCATGACCCCATCCTGCAGTTCACGCAGCTTACGCTCGAGCGCCCTGCTCGCCTTGAAGAACGGCAGGGCCGGCCCCGAACTGCCCTGCTCGGCGCGAAGCTTCTCGGCAAAGCGGGTGATCTGCGAAGAGTGAAGCACCAGCTCGCCGACCACGTTCATGATCTTGTCGAGCTTCTCGATGTCGACGCGCACCGTCTTGGAAACGCTGCGAATGGTGCCGGAAACGCCGGTGTCGTCGCTCCGGTCGGCAACGACGGTGTTTTCGTTTAGGAAGGATTCAATGGCGCCGGTCAGATCAGAGACAGGCTTTTTTTTTTTGTTGGCCTGGTCGATCTCGACGACGGAAACCCCTTCGGCAGAGACGCTTGCGTCTACCTCTTCGAGGGACTTTTCGGAGCCCACGATGAGGTCGAATTTGATGTCAGAGTCGCCTGCGGGTTCGGAACTCGGCAGGGTGGTAATCAGCTCGCCCAGCTCCTTGAGCTTCTTCGTCAGCGCATCGAGCGACTGATCGAAGGTCATGAGGTCGAAGGTTGCCTTGACCTTGAAGAGATTACATCCCTGCTCGATGTTGGTCTTGAGGCGATACTCTTCATATTCGGTGAGTACGCCGAGAAGGCCCTCGTCAAAGGCCACTCCCTCAAAGGGGTTGCTGCCGGAGCCCTCGTTGCCGCCTTCGAGCACCTTGTCGAGCGCGGCTATGCGTGCTTCGATGGCCGCTGCGTCTTCAGGTTTGCCGGCCGAAATGTCGCCGATGAGGGTGCGCAGAAAACCGACCGCCTCAAACAACTGGTTGAGAACGACGGTCGTGAACGAAAGCTTGCCGAGGCGAAGCCGATCGAGAAGGTCTTCGAGGCGGTGGGCGTAATTCTGCAGGCCCGAAAAACCGAACATGCCCGCCAGCCCTTTTTCAGAGTGAGCCGCACGGAAGATTGCGTTCAGCAGGTCGGGATCGACCTTGCTCGCGGCCACCCCGTCTTCAATGGCGTGCAGATTCTGATAAAGCTCTTCGATGATTTCTTCGCTCTCGGAAATGAATTCCTTGAGCGCTTTGTCATCGTTCATGGAGGCCATCAGGCTGACTCGCTGAAAAGGTGACGCACCACGGTCGCCCGCAGCTGCTCCGGTTGAAAGGGCTTGACGATGTACTCGGCGGCCCCCAGCGACAAACCTTTATCCTGATCGCGCTGTGCCCCCTCGGTCGAAAGAATGACCACGGGTATATGGCGCGTGTCGGGGTTGCCCTTCAGGAACCCGATCAACTCGAGCCCATTGATGTCGGGCATGTTGATGTCTGTCAACACCATATCAAAGCGTTCACGGGGTATCGCTTTGAGAGCTTCAAACCCGCTCGCGCACTGGGCGATCTCGACACCGGGCACCTGGCCGAGGGTCGCGGCAATCATTTGTCGCATGGTCGCCGAGTCTTCGACGACAAGCAGCTTCTTCGGCACGCGCTCCGACACCCCTGAAAGAATGTCAATCAGAATAGTTTACTCAGCGACCTGATGTCAAGTCGCGAAGGCGCCGCTCAAGCAGCGAACGCTCCATGGCGATGCCGGCATGGGAAAGGAAGATTTCGAACGCGTCGACATCGCCTACGGGCTTGTTTTCGGCGCCGTTGTCGCCGTAAACGATGGCTGCAATGCGACGGCTGGTAAATACCGGGGCCGCAAACGACTCGGACGGCTCGATGCCCCCCAACGTCTCCAGAAGTTTTCGGTTCCAGGGGGTCGAATCGAGCTTTCGCCGTATGGCTGTACGGTGGGAAAGAACGTCGGCGAAAATCGATGGTTCATTAATGGGTATGCGCAACGCCCTGACGGCCTGGGTGGCATCGGAACGCTCGATCCCGGCCTGCCCCAGTCCCAACACTTCTTCATTGGTGACTACGAAGATGACCGCCCTGCCCATGAGTTCTACGGCAAAGCGCAGAATGAGCAGGCTCACATCGGCGTTGAAGTGGGGATCGTTGAGTTCCCGCACCATTTCCTTCAGCTGATCGAGGCCGCGGCTCTTTTCGACGGGAGCGCCCAGACCGGCGGGGGCCGAAGCACTGATGGCCACGGTTGCCGCTTCGAGTTCTCCCTTCAGTTCGCTTCCCAGATCGACAAAGGGGTCGGCGCTGCTCGAAGCCGAGATAACGGCCGCCCGTGGGGCAACACGCTCGACTTCCTTCTTGAGTGCCGAGATGAACGCCAGGAAGTCAGGCGTCGTATTCTCGCCGCGAACATAGGTTTTCCGGCCCGGCTTGCGAAGATACCCATCGACGGCAAGCTCCTGGGCTCGCTCTTCGGCCTCTTTGTTTTCGAGGTCGGCCAACATGACCATGGGCACGTGCTGCTCTTCACCCCGCAGGAGTTCGAGCACCTCGAGGCCGCCGAGCATGCCGCTGGCGTCACGCTTGGGCATGACCAGATCGACCAGCAACAGCAGGGGGCGCCCCTTACGAAGAAGCTCTCGTACCGCCTTGACCACCGCGTCGACCCGGTTGAACGGCGCGACTTCATAGCCTGCCTGAACCAGGGCCGCTTCAATATTGCGAAGTGCGACCACATCGTTGTCGACGAGTACGACGAGTGGGCGTGCGCCGACCGGTGCACTCGCTTCCCGAACCGCTTCGGGCACCACCGAAACCTGCCCCGACTCTTCTTCGACCGGCGGCATGACCGCAACCGGGGGAGGCGGTTCCGTCGGCAGGGCGTCGGCAGCTTGGGCTGCGGTCGGCTGAGAATCGACGGGCGGCTCGGTCTCGGCGCGAGACGAGGGCGCGCCGGAAGCGGTATCTGCGGGGGGTACCGCAGGTTCCCGGCCCGGCTCCGGCACGACGGCGGGCGGTTCGGCTTGCGGCGCGGCGCCGACGCCTTCATCGACAGCGTCCGGCTGAGCTTCGGCCTTCCGCGCTTCGGTTCGCGTCGTGAAGTAGTCGCTCTCGTCCTTGAGGCGCGCCCCTTCCATCGCGAGAAACTGCGGATTGATGCCCTGTTCGTAGTAGGGCAGAAAAGGATTGATAAGACTTTCGTCGAGCTCTTCCTGGAGCTCGAAGGTAAATGCGCCTTCTGCCCACGTAAAGAGGCGGTAAACCGCCTTCTCGATGCCGGCCTTCGAGAAACCGTCGATGATCTTGTCGGGTATGCCGAGCTCGCCGATCAGCATCGGCCGCAGGGCTTCGCCGCCGTCGACACGCCCGCGCAGTTTCTCGACGTCGGCCGTGGTCAACAGCCCCTTTCGGGTGAGAAAGCCCCCGAGATCGAGACGGAAGTCGGAAACCATGGCCGCAACCACGAGACCGCTCCGAAAATACAGGCGCGCGTCGACACCCTGGCGCGAAAGTGCGAGAACCCCCGACTTTCGACTCAGCGATACGATCTGCAGAATGTCTGCAAGGGGCAGATCTTCTAGATTACCGACCAGGCTCATGAATTCACTAAGCGTTACGACCGGCGCAGGTCAGGCAACCGGATATCCTTGTAATGGTAACAGAAGCCATCGCTTACCGGCAAGCTGAAGCTCAGTGAAATCAGACTTTTAGGCGCCACCGGTCGCATGCTTCCCCCCCCAGCGGCCGGTAACCGCATCGCGGAAGATCTCGCCGGGGCGCTCTTCGGTAAGCCCGAAGAGGGTTGCAGCCGACACCAGTTCGCCCAGAGCCCGAAGCCCATCGTCGACCAGGGCCGGAATCTTGTCGGGTCCGTGCAGATCCGACGCAACCAGATCGACTGCGTCAAGCTGAACCAACCGACGGGCCGTGCGCCGGGCCTCACGACCGTAGCAACCGGCGAAACTGCCCAGATCGACCTGAAAGAGGCAGCCGCCTTCACGCAGCCCACGTACCCGCTCGTGCCCATCACCCGAAAGAAGCCAGGGGTATCGCTCCGGATGGGCCACGACCGGAACGATTCCCGCTGCCTTGAGCTCAAAAACCAGCTGGCGGAGAAAGGGAGGCGGCGAGAAGGGCGAAAGTTCGAGCAGAAGGGCCCGGCCCGCAAGCCCGTAGCTCAAGAGCCTGCCTTCACGGTGGCGCCGGAGAAAGGCCTCGTCGAGGTGGCACTCGGCCCCCATACCCAGCACCACGGGCCAGCCGCGCCGCAGAATCTCTTCCTGCAACGCAAGCAGCTTCGACTCGAGCACGTCGGTCGCGGGTCGCCAGAACTCGACCTGATGGGGCGTGGTCATGAGGCGGTCGTAACCACGCTCGATGAGCCCCTCAATGGTACGCAACGCATCGTCGACGGTGCGAACGCCGTCGTCGACTCCGGGTATGAGATGTGAGTGAAGATCGACCTTGCCCATGGCTGCTGAAGTTCCCCTTCCCCCATCATAGCCGTACCAAGGGCTGCGTGGAAGGCGGGCTTCAGGTCGTCGTCAACCCGGTGCTGCCGAATCCGCCTTCGCCGCGCAGGGTCTCGTCGAGTTCGGCAACCGGCTGCCAGGCAATGCGCACCACCGGAGCGAAGACCAGCTGCGCGATGCGCATACCGCGTTCGATGGAAAAAGACTCGCTTCCCAGGTTGACCAGAATAACCCCGATTTCGCCCCGATAATCGGCGTCGATGGTACCCGGGGCATTCAGACAGGTCACCCCGTGTCGCGCCGCAAGCCCCGAACGGGCCCGTACCTGTCCCTCCCACCCGGCCGGAATGGCACAGGCAATACCGGTCGGAACGATCCGCCGCTCCATGGGGGCAAGCACGATCGTTTCCGAAACGGCGGCAAGCAGATCAAGGCCGGCGGCCTGGGCCGTGGCGTAGTCGGGAAGCGGCAGACCCTCGCCATGCGGCAGAACCTGCACGGGAACGGTCAGGTTCATACGACGGTTTCGAATGAGGAAGACAGGCGAATGTTCTCGCCGTCGCCGAGCACGGTAAGCGTCATGGCTTCAGGATCAAGGACCTCGTCGATTACCCTGGCGACATCGTCGGCGGTAACGGCGTTAATCTGGTCGATGAGCTCGGTTACGCTCACGAACTGCCCCAGGTAGACCTCGTTGCGTGCCAGCCGCCCCATGCGGCTGTCACTGCTTTCGAGCGACATGAGCAGGGCGCCCTTGAGCTGATTCTTGACCGCTTCTACATCGCTTGTGGTAAGCGGATTGCGGCGCAGTTTCTCGACTTCGCCGAGGCAGACCTCGACGGCCTCCTGCACGTTGCGGGTTGCCGTTCCGAGAAAAATTTCAAGCACGCCCGTATCGAGAAAGGATGCGCTGTGCGAACCGACCTGGTAGGCCAGGCCCCGCTTCTCGCGAATTTCCTGAAACAGCCGGCTGCCCATGCCCCCGCCCAGTTCGGTATTCAGAAGAAGAAGCGGAAGACGGCGCGGATCGGCGTAACCGTAGGTAGTCGTGCCGATGCAGATATGGCTCTGCTCGGTGGCCTTGTGATGCACAAAGGCGCGGCGCCCCCCGCGAAGAGGCGGCGCATAGTTCCGGCTGGCCGTACCGTTGACCCCCTCGAAGGCGCGTGAGACAAGCTCGACCAGGCGATCATGGTCGACCCGACCGGCCGCGGCAATGACCACGTTGTTCGGGCGGTAGTGCTTCTTCTGGTAGTCAATGAGGCTGTCGCGGGTCAATCCGTCGAGCGACTCGAACGACCCGAGAATGGATCGTCCGAGCGGGTGCTCGCCGAAAAGATTGCGATAGAAAAGGTCGACGACCAGATCGTCTGGAATGTCGTCGACCATGCGAACTTCTTCCTTGACGACTTCACGTTCGCGCTCGAGTTCTTCGCCATCGAAGGTCGAGTTCAGGAAGATGTCGGTGAGAAGATCGACCGCGCCTTCGAAGTGCTCATAGAGCACCTTGCAGTAATAGCTCGTGTACTCGCGGGCCGTAAAGGCGTTCAGAAAACCACCCACGGCCTCGATCTCACGCGCAATCTGCGGCGCGGTGCGACGGGGCGTGCCCTTGAAGAGCATATGTTCAAGAAAATGGGAATATCCCGCTTCACCACCCTCTTCGAATCGAGATCCCACGGCCACGTGAATGCCCAGCGTGACCGTGTGAAAGGAAGATACTTCTTCCGTTACGATTCGAAGCCCGTTCTCCAGCTGCGTTTTCTTAAACACGCCCCTCCGAAATACTCACCCAGGTGTTACCGATTGACGGCCTGCTCGGCCGAAGCGTCGAGCGCTTCCTTGCGCGAGAGCTTGATTTTGCCCTGGTTGTCGATGCCGAGCACCTTGACCAGAACCTCATCGCCCTCCTTCAGGACATCACTGACCCTCTCGACCCGCTCGTTCGCCAGCTGCGAGATGTGCACGAGACCATCGGTCCCGGGCAAAATCTCGACAAAGGCGCCGAAGTCCATGATCTTTCGCACCTTGCCCATGTACAGGGCACCAACTTCGGCGTCTTCCGTGAGGTCCTTGACCATTTTCACGGCCTTGTTGGTGCTGGTCTGATCGGCAGCAAAAATGCGAATCGTGCCGTCGTCTTCCACATCGATCTTGGCGCCGGTGGCCGCCACGATTCCGCGAATCGTTTTACCACCCGAACCAATGACGTCCCTGATTTTATCAGGATTGATCTTGATTGTCGTGAGACGCGGCGCGTACGGCGAGAGCTCGGCGCGCGGTTCGGAAATGCATTCGGCCATCTTGCCCAGGATGTGCAGCCGGCCTTCACGCGCCTGTTCAAGGGCGCGCTGCATGATTTCACGGGTAACGCCCGCCACCTTGATGTCCATCTGCAGGGCGGTAACGCCCTCGGCCGTGCCGCAGACCTTGAAGTCCATGTCGCCCAGGTGATCTTCATCGCCCAGGATGTCGGACAGAATCAGGAAGTCGTCGCCTTCCTTGATGAGTCCCATGGCAATGCCGGCAACCGGCGCCTTGATGGGCACACCGGCGTCGAGCAGGCCGACCGTGCCGCCGCAGACCGACGCCATCGAGCTCGAACCGTTGCTTTCGAGTACGTCGCTGACGATACGAATGGTGTAGTCGAAGCCCTCGGTCGGCAGCACCGGGCGCAGGGCACGCTCGGCAAGAGCACCGTGGCCGATTTCACGCCGACCCGGAAAACCGAAACGACGCGCTTCACCCACCGAAAACGGGGGGAAGTTGTAGTGCAGCATGAACTTCTTGGTGAAGTCGCCGACCAGCGAATCGATACGCTGCTCGTCGTCGCTGGTGCCCAGCGTGGTCACGACGAGCGCCTGCGTCTCGCCCCGGGTGAAGAGACCCGAACCGTGGGCCCGCGGCAGAACGCCGGCTTCGGTAACGATGGGCCGGATTTCATTCAGCTTGCGACCGTCGATGCGTTTACCCTGCTGAATAAGCTGCCGCACCGTATGGTACTTAAGCTCTTCGTACAGGTCCTTGACGGTGCCGACCAGCTCGGCCGTTTCTTCGGTACCGGCAAACTCTGCAACGATTTCGTCGCGAATCTGCGAGAGACGTTCGCGGCGCTCGCCCTTGTCGGCAAGCTGCGCCGCCTCGGCCACGCGGGCACCGGCGAACTCCTTGATCTTCGCGTACAAATCTTCGTCGATCTTCGGCGATTCGAATTCGCGCTTGGTCTTACCCAGTTCGGCCTGCATCTTTTCCTGCAGGTCGATAATGGCCTGCAGCGACTTGTGACCGAATTCGAGGGCATCGACGATCTCGGCTTCGGGCACGAAGTCGGCGCCGCCTTCGACCATGACGATCGATTCACGGCTGGCCGCCAACGTGATGTTCACGTCGCTGTTTTCCAGCTCGCTGCGGGTCGGGTAGGCAACCCATTTACCGTCGACACGGCCCACGCGAACAGCCCCGATGGGACCGTCGAACGGAATGTCCGAAATGGTCAGCGCGGCCGAGGCGCCAATCATGGCAAGCACGTCCGGATCGTTTTCCGGATCGGCCGACACCACGAGGGCGATGACCTGCGTTTCCGAGCGCCAGCCTTCGGGGAAGAGCGGACGCAGCGGGCGATCGATGAGGCGGCTCGTGAGCACCTCGCGTTCGCTCGGCTTACCTTCACGCTTGAAGAAGCCGCCCGGAATCTTACCGGCCGCGTAGGACTGTTCCTGGTAGTTGACCGTCAACGGAAGAAAGTCAACGCCCTCTTTCGTCTTCGCGTCGGCAACCGCCGTTACAAGAACGGCAGACTCGCCGCACGAGACCAGCACACTCCCATGGGCCTGCTTGGCAAGACGACCCGTTTCAATACGAATCGTCTTTCCGTCGACCTGGGTTTCAAAAACTTTGGGCGTATAGAGCATACGGTATCCTCACACTCCGCATTATTTGCGGATTCCGAGCTTCTCGATGATGGCGCGGTAACGCTCGATTTCCGTGCGCTTCAGGTAGTCGAGAAGCTTACGACGACGACCGACCAGCTTCAGCAGGCCGCGACGCGAATGAAAATCTTTCTTGTGGGTCTTGAAATGTTCGGTCAGATAGATGATGCGCTCGGTAAGCAGCGCAATCTGCACTTCGGGGCTACCCGTATCCTGCGGGTGCTTCTTGTGATCGCCGATAATTTCGTTCTTTTTCTCTACGGTGAGAGCCATGAGCGGGCACTCCTTTCCTTATAAAGTAGAAATTTAATCGAACAGTCTATCACCTACCCCGTTACCTGTAAAGGTAACGAAGAGGCGTGCCGACCCTCTGTTCGCAGCGTCGGACATCGCGTGGCCACCCGGCTCAGGTCGAGTGAAAACCACGTAAAACCTTCCAATTTTCGACCCCGTCGGGGTCTGCCCTGCGTTCGAGCAGGGCCAAGAGGCGCCCGTCTTCATCGCGGGCCTGCACGACCGGGCCCGGAATCTGCGGGTCGGCCTCGATAATTCTGCCATGGCGCACGAGGCGCGCACGGGCGGCCTCGAGTCGCACGGTCGGGTATTCGAGCACGTCTTCGAGGCCGACGACCGGCAATGCGGCCGGATCTGCTTCAAGCGCCTGCTCGAGGCGAAGCGCGTCTTCGACGCGCAGATTCCCGGAACGAAGACGGCGCAGGGCAACCAAGTGCCCGAGCGTGCCCAAGGCCCCTGCCAGCTGTTCGCCGAGCACCCGCACATAGGTGCCGGCACTGCAGTCGACCTCGAAAACGATGCGATCGGCGGCGAACGACGCGAGTCGCCACGCATCAACCACAATATCGCGTTCGGGCAGTTCAATGCCATCCAAATCGCCCTTCCGGGCAAGCTCGTGCAAACGACGCCCCTCGACCTTGACCGCAGAGAAAGCGGGCACGCGCTGTCGCACCGTGCCGGTAAGGCCGGCCATGGCTTCGCGTATCGCCTCGGCGACGAGCGTGGTCACCGGGGCTTCTTCAACCACGCGCCCATCGCAGTCGCCCGTATCGGTGCGGGCACCGAGATACAACTCGGCCAGATAGGTCTTGCGACTACCCGTAAGGTGCGCGCTGAGCTTGGTGGCTTCGCCCAGAAGAATGGGCAGAAGCCCGGTTGCAAACGGATCGAGCGTGCCGGCGTGTCCCACGCGCACCTTGCGGCCGACCCGGCGGCGAATGCGGTTGTCGACGTCGCGCGAGGTCATGCCCGCGGGCTTATCGATGAGCAACACGCCGTTCATATCGAGACTCTGCCCAACATCTGTTCGATTTCGATGGCCAGCAGCCGGGCGGCTTCGGCAAGCGGCGCCTCAATGGTGCACCCGGCGGCGTGCTTGTGGCCACCACCACCAAAGGAGCGGGCCACCGATTCAACATCGATGGGTTCAAGGCTCGTTCGCAGGCTGACGCGGGTCGAGTCAGGCGCCTGCTCGTAAAGCAGGGCGGCAACGGCGCATCCGGCCAACGAGCGCGGGTAGTTCACCAGCCCATCGGCATCGTCCACCACCGCGCCGGTTTCGCGCAGCATGGCAGGCGTGAGCTTTACCGTGGCCAGGTTTCCGCCCGCAGACAGTTCGAGCGTATCGAGAACGCGGGCCATCAACCGCAAGCGCGCAACAGGTTGCTCTTCGAAGAGAAGCCGGGCAATGCCGGGGGCATCGGCGCCCGCCTCGACCAGGCGCGCCGCCGCACGAAAGGCACGCGACGTGGTGTTCGAAAAGCGGAAATTTCCGGTATCGACCGCCAATCCGGTATACAGGCAGGTTGCCGTAGCGGGGGTAAGTACGATTCCGAGCAAATCGAACAGCCGCAAAATCATTTCACTGGTGGCCGGCGCCTCTTCATCCTGCACCACCAGTGTGCCGAAATCGGGCGCCTCGGTCCGATGGTGGTCAAGTACGATCCAGTGCGTGCTTTCGACCCCACCGGGAAACCCGTCGGCAATACGTTCGGGCTCGGCGCAGTCGCACATGACGACCGCGTCGAAACGCTCACGCGGAAGCCTGTGCTCAAGCGTCTCGGAAACCCGGGGGAGAAAAGCCAGCCGCGGCGGACAGGGGTCGGCATTGAAAAGACGCGCGCCCTTGCCCATCGACCGCAGGCCCAGCGTCAAGGCAAGGCTCGATCCCAGGGCATCGCCTTCGGGAACGCGATGGGAAACGACAAGCACTTCGGCGGCTTCGCGCAGTAGGGCAGCCACGTTTTCGAGACTACCCTTCGTCACTGCGACGGACCTCGCGAAGGAGCCGCTCGATCTTCTCGCCCTCATCGAGCGAGACGTCGTAGGCGAACCGAAGGTCGGGAATATAGCGCAGGTCGGTTTCACGCCGCATGTACGCACGCATGAAGCCGGCCGCCGCGTTGAAACCGCGCAGTGCCTCGTCACGTCGGGCCTCGTCGCCGTGAGCGGCGAAGTAAATGGTGGCGTACGACAGATCGTCGGTTACCTTCACGCCGGTAATCGTAACCAGTTCGAGGCGGGGATCCTTGATTTCGTTGAGCAGAAGCTCGCCTACCATGCGCTGAATGAGATCGGCCACGCGCACGGCCCGTCTGTTCGCCATCACTCCTCCTTCATGGAGAGGATTTCGAGGGAATGGTCGAGCAGCTCGGCGAGACCGAGGCGATCGACGAAATTCACAATCTGATCGAGAGCTGAATTACATTGGGCTCCGTCGTTGCTCACGACGGAGAACCC
>JAWLBW010000004.1:0-41046 GCA_041687475.1 bacterium | reverse complement strand
ATCGTCTATGCCGAGGGCGATACGCTCATTCCCTGGCGCGCCGTCGAAAAAACCATTGCCCGCATTCGCCGTGTCGAGAGCATGAAGGTACCCGTCGGGCATTTCGATGTCTATGAGGGCGAATGGTTCGACAAGGTCGTCGACCGCGAAGCCGACTTTCTCGTACGCATGGTGCTTGCACCCGAAGACACTACGGGTTGACGGTCAGGCGGCGCGCGGTAAAATGAGCCGGAACAGACGGGTGGCCCGGCTCAGGGCACGAAGGTAAAAACATAGACCCGCCCCGACTGGTAACCGCCGTGGGTAGAAGCGGGTGCACCGGTCAGCCATGACCGGCCCGCCGACGGCGTGGTCGGTGGAACAAGCAGGCTGTAACCCAGGCCGCCGTCTCCGGGCCGTCCGGCCACCTCGTAGCGCAGGCGCCCGGTTGCGGCATCAAGGACGTAAACTGCTCCCGCACCATAGGAAAGCCCCTGCACGGCACCGGGGGCGCCTGCGAGCACGACGGCGCCGTCGCCGGACAGGTTGCTCGCGGCATGTACGCTGGCGCCGAAGCCCCTTCCACCATCGGACAGGGCACTTTTCACCGTCCACGTCCAGACCTGCTCCGGATCGTCGATGATTGAACCGGGCACCATGTGCACTTCACCTTTCACCGTCTCGCTTTCCGACGGCGCGCCGATGACGATGCCGCTGTCATTGCCCGCACCGGCAGGCAAGAGCGATAGCGCCGCGCCGAACCGGTGAGAGGCCGAGCGGGTGGCAATCTCGGTTTTGCGTTCTCCGGTCGCGCCGTCAAACACGTACACCCGCGAAAGGTGGGCGCGTCCGGCGGGGCCCGGGGCGCCGATCACATATTCGCCGACGCCGTCGCCGTTCAAATCGACGCCGCCCGCCACGGCCGCACCGAAGAGCACGCCGGGCGTCCCTTCGTGAATGCGCAGTACCGCAAGGGTGGCCCCGTCGTACACGGAGACGCGTCCCGGTCCCTCCAGGGCGGTCGTATCGCCATCGAGATTACGACAGTCGCGGTACACGCAGCCGATGCCCCCGACGGCAAAGTCGGAAACGCCGTCTCCGGTCAGGTCGCCGAGATCGGCAATCGCGTAGCCGAACTGAAGCCCTTCGACATCGCCGACAAGTGTGGCACGCAAGGTGCCTTCAGGCGCATAGACGTTTACCAGCCCCGCCAGAAACCGCCCCCCCGGCGAGGCAAGGGGTGATCCCTGCAGAAGCGAGTAGGAACCGTCGGCATTCCAATCAATGCCTGCCAACGGCGTAGCCGGTAAATCATAAAGAAGCGGAGCAAGGTAATCGGGCAGCGACACCGGCTCGGCCCAGGGCAGCACGGTAAGCAGCTCGACCGTGCGTATGCCCGAAGCGCCCACGCCCAGCTTCAATCCCCCCGTCGCAGACTCGAGCCCCAGCCAGGCCAGCGCACCACCGAAGCCGTCGAAATCGCTGCCGCCGTCGACCTCGGTTTCAGCACGCAGCTTCGTCGAGACCGGCATGACGGGGCCATAAACGCTGACACAATCGCCATCGAACGCACGCGCCCGCAGGTAAAATCGTTCATTGCCCGGCAAGCCCGGCAAGGTGGCACGTCGCATGCCTGCCGCAGGCAGGGTCGCGAAGGTCATGGGCGAGGCCGGCCCCGATGGCGTCGTATAGGCGAACGGAGGCGAAGACCACGGCGCGAAGTTCAACTCATACGAAGAGGCGAAGGGCACACTATCCATGTGGAAGTAGACGTCGCCCTTATCCGTGACCCGATCGACGACGCCCCCCCACGCCTCCAACTGCGGCGGAGGAATCGCGGCTTCGATGGGTACGGTGCTTATGACGGCCGACTGGTTCATGGCGGCGTCGAAGACCTGAATGTCGGCCGTGTACCAGGCGCAGTTCCGAACCTCGGGCGACTCCTGATAAATATTCTCCTTGCGGAACTCGAGGGCCGGAATGTCGCCGCTCATGACGGACTCGCCCGCCTGGTCGTACACGGTAACGCGGTAGAAAAGGCTGTCGAGGTTGGGATCGTCCCAGTAAACGCCGACCTTCCGATTGCCGCTCCGGGTACCTGTGACGACGACCGGTTCGGGGGCAATGGTGTTGATGTCGACCTTGAACGAACTTTCCATCCAACCCGCAAGGTTCCGGGCTGCATCCCAGACT
This sequence comes from bacterium, assembly GCA_041687475.1. Lineage (GTDB taxonomy): Bacteria > J088 > JAWLBW01 > JAWLBW01 > JAWLBW01 > JAWLBW01. The sequence continues at coordinate 38,874 of JAWLBW010000004.1, read as the reverse complement.
TCCATGGTTACCGCCCAGGAAGACTCGCGAAACAGGTCGGGCGCCAGCGTATGGGTATACGCGAAGGTATTTCCGGTAAAGGTCTGAATGTCGGAAATTCCAAGCGCCGACAGATTGACCCTACCGCCTGCCACTTCCGTCGAGCCGCTGAAGGCGAAGTGATACCGGTCGCCGGGGTTTCCGACCTCCTGGCCCAGAGTGTCGACCACCCAACGGCCGCTCATCTGCCCGCGTCGAAATTCGGGCGGCGTCGAATCGTTGGTAACCCAAGCGGGGTAGCTTTCCCTTCCGAACACGTCGACGGCGGTCACGTACACATAGTCCCAGACCTTTTCGACATTGCCCGGCTTGCTGCCGTCCTGAATGTCGATGGGACCGAAAGAGCCGTCATCGGCGGCCGGTCCTTCGCCCAGCAGGCGTTCGAGCCAGCGATCGGCATACACACGCACCCGGACACCCGCCTCGACGGCCCCGGCAAGGCCCGACAGAAAATCGCTCTGCCCGGGCGGGTTCTCTTCGACGAGAAGACGCTCGATGAGGGGCGGCGCCGGCGGGTTCGTTCGCACCGTGATGCTGTCGCTGACCGGACCGACAAAGTGGTCGCCGGCGCCGAAGAACATGGCGTACACCGTCTTGCGTCCCTGCCCGAAGGAAAGCTGAAACATGGTCTTCGGGGCGTAGGGCAGCAGAATGACCCGGTCGGGAAACGCCTCGGCGTCTTCGCTCAGACCGACCATGAGCGCATTTTCGGCGGCAAGGGAAACGGTCACGGAATAACTGCCCGTCACGTCGTTCCCCTCGTTGAGCTGAATCGCTGCACCGGTAACGGGAAGCGGCTCGGCCACCGACGAATCATCGCCCGGATCGTCGGTTCCGCCGTCGTCGGGCTCTTCGTTTCGGCCGTCGTTCTGCTTCTGCGTGAGGTAAAGCACAAGTTCCGACGTAGTCGGCACATTCAAAGCAAAGGTTTCGATCGATCCGTCGCCGTCAGTGTCGACGAAGTAATCGAAGCGACCCTCATGGTGGCGAAAGCGAGCGAGGCCAGCGCCATCGGTGCGCACGAATGGCCAGCCGGAATCGACCTTGGCCGGCGGAGTCTCGCCATGATCGCCCGCAGCCGGCCGTACGTAAACAAACGCATCGGCGACCGGCTGCCTCGAAGCAAGCTCGACTAGTCGAACGTCGAAATAGTCGCGCACGAAATCGCGAGAGCAACCGGCCAAACCGCTGCCCGACAGCAGTAGAAGAGCCGTTGCCGACTGTACCAGAAGCCGCAACATGACAGGTGCATGATAACCAGTAGAGCGCCGACTTGGAAAGAGCAATTTCCGGGAACAATTCCCGGCGTTTATGGCATTCAACCCGGTGGTAGAATTCACGCTGCTCGCCCGCCGACGCAGCAACGGCTCGACCGGGACGTTTTTCGGTTCACCCTGCGACGGTAACCGACCCGTCGACCTTGTCGATACGGTGGGGCCATGCCCATGCTCGAAAAAAAGATGAACACTCTTGCAGGAGCAGGTACATGGCAGTCGAACATGGCGAGATTCCCCGGCGCACGCTCGGCGCGACAGGCGAGCAGGTGTCCGGTATCGGCCTGGGCGGTTGGCACATCGGAGCACCGCGTCTGGCCGAACAACTTTCCCTGCGCATCATCAGAACGGCCCTCGATCGAGGCGTCAACTTTCTCGACAACTCCTGGGACTACAACGACGGCGAGAGCGAACGCCGCGTGGGTAAAGCCCTGCGCGACGGCTATCGCGACAAGGCCTTCGTAATGACGAAAGTCGACGGCCGCAACGGTAAGGAAGCCCTGCGCCAGCTCGATGAATCGCTGCAACGCCTGGGTGTCGCCTGCGTCGATCTCGTTCAACATCACGAAGTCATTCGCTTCGACGACCCTCACCGCATCTTTCGTGAAGACGGCGCGCACGCAGCCCTGGTCGAAGCCCGCAAGGCGGGCAAGCTTCGCTACATCGGCTTCACGGGGCACAAAGACCCGGTCATTCACCTGCACATGATCGAGGTTGCCCGCCGACACGGGGTTATCTTCGACACCGTGCAGATGCCGCTCAACGTCATGGACGCTCACTATCGCAGCTTCGAGAAAATGGTGTTGCCCGAATTGGTGCGCGCAAACATCGGCGTACTCGGCATGAAGAGCATGGGCAACGGTCACCTTCTGCGCTCGGGCGAGGTAAGCCCGCGCGAATGTCTACGCTATGCCCTGAACCTGCCCACCTCGACGGTCATAGTCGGTGTCGACGATATGGACATGCTCGACCAGGCCTGCGAAGCGGCGGCCGACTATCGCCCTATGGGGGAAGAAGAAGTACGGGACATTCTTGCGAAAACCGAGTCTATGGCCGCTACCGGTCGCTACGAGCCCTTCAAGACGACTTCGACCTTCGACGCCACGGCCGCCAACCCCCACTGGCTCGGCGAAGACAATCCGACCTGAGTATCATCGACGAGTCGGCCGACGGCCCTTTCGCCGTGCGACCGTGCAGCCGTAGCAGTCCGTTGGTACGATGATCATTCCACCCCGCATCCTGGTTTACCGTACATGAGCCGCTTCTGGAGTGCCGTCGTTCACGGCCTGACCCCTTACGTTCCGGGCGAACAGCCGAAAATCGACCGCCTGATCAAGCTGAACACGAACGAGAACCCCTACCCCCCTTCGCCGCGGGCGCTTGAAGCCCTGCGCAACGAAGCCGGCGAAGCGCTGCGCCGCTACCCCGACCCCGAAGCCGAGCGCCTGAAGGAGGCTATCGGCCGATACTACGACATTGACCCCGCCTGGGTTTTCGTGGGAAACGGCTCCGACGAAGTACTCGCCCACATCTTTCTCGGACTGCTGAAACACGAACAGCCGATTCTCTTTCCCGACATCACCTACAGCTTCTACCCGGTGTACTGCGGCCTGTACGGCATCGAATACCAGGCGATACCGCTCGACGAACACTTCGGCATTCGTGTCGAAGACTACCGTCGGCCCAACGGCGGCATCATCTTTCCCAACCCCAACGCGCCCACCGGCTGCCTGCTCGAACTGGACGCCATCGCTGCGCTGACCGAAAACAATTCCGACTCAGTGGTCGTGGTCGACGAAGCCTATGTCGATTTCGGGGGAAAGAGCGCCATCGAACTGGTGGCTCGGTTTCCCAACCTGCTGGTCGTGCAGACCCTGTCGAAATCACGTGCCCTCGCGGGCCTGCGCGTCGGCTTCGCCGTCGGTCAACCCGAGCTGATTGACGGCCTCAACCGCGTCAAGAACAGCTTCAACTCGTACCCGCTCGGACGCCCTGCCATTGCCGGCGCGGTGGCGGCCGTCGAAGACAACGCCTATTTCGAGGAAATGCGCGACAAGGTCGTAGCCAGTCGTGAACGAATGACCACCGAACTTACCACCCTAGGATTCGAGGTGCTGCCCTCGGCTGCCAACTTTGTGTTTGCCCGCCACCCGCAACACGATGCCGCGGCCCTCGCTTTGGCCCTGCGCGAGCGCGCCATTCTCGTGCGCCACTTCAAAAAGCCGCGTATCGACCAATTTCTGCGCATTACCGTCGGCACCGACGAAGAATGCGATGCGCTCGGCCATGCCCTGCGCGAGATTCTGAACAGCGCCAACGGTTGATACGGGCGGTTGGAGATTCGAACCGCCCGCTGAGCTTTCGCCTACCAAGCCGACGATCAGATGCGGCAAGTCGGCCCATGCGCTTCCCATTGTGTTTGAATGGAAGGAAACACTCGATGGGGAGGAATCGATGAAGCCAACCGCCTTGCTATCTACACTGCTACTGATGGTCGTCGCATCGCCCGCGGCGGCTTCCGAAAAAACAACGACCGCGAAAACCGCAACGAAGCTCGACGTTCGCGAATGGGAAGTACCGTGGGAACACACCCGCCCGCGCGACCCTGACGTAGCGCCCGACGGCAAGGTATGGTTCGTGGGGCAGACAGGCAACTACGTGGGCGTACTCGACCCGGAGAAGGGCAGCTTCCGCCGTATTGCGCTTCCCGAAAACGCCATGCCCCACAACATCGTCGCCGGCCCCGACGGCGCCATGTGGTACGCAGGCAACGGCGACGCCCATATCGGCCGCATCGCTCCCAAAACCGAGAAGGTGACAAAGTTTCCGATGCCCGACAAACGGGCCAAGGATCCGCATACGCTGATCTTCGCAGACGACGGCACACTCTGGTTCACCGTGCAGCACGGAAACTTCATCGGCCGACTTGATCCGAAAAGCGGAAAGGTGACGCTGCTTGAACCATCGGTGAAGGCATCGCGACCGTACGGCATCGTCACCGATGGCAACCGCCCGTGGGCCGTGCTCTTCGGCACCAACCGCATCGCCACGGTAGACCCGAAAACCAACAGGTTGAAGGAATACACACTGCCCGCCAGGGATGCGCGACCCCGCCGGCTGGCCCTGACCGACGACGGCAAAGTATGGTACGTCGACTATGCCCGCGGTACCCTCGGCCGACTCGCTCCCGATAGCGGCAAGGTCAATGAATGGAAAACACCGGGTGGAAGCGGTTCGCGGCCCTATGCCATGACCGTCGACGACTCCGACCGCCTCTGGTTCGTTGAGACGGGTTCACAGCCGAACCGCCTGGTCGGTTTCGACCCGAAGAAGGAATCCTTTGCGCACGTAACGCCGATTCCCAGCGGCGGCGGCACCGTTCGACATATGATTTACCACGCGCCGCAGAAGGCGATCTGGTTCGGTACGGACGCAAATACGATCGGGCGGGCAACGGTTCCCTGATCGACCGGCACCCACAAACAGGGGAAAAACGGGCGGCTACATGCCGCCCGTTTTTTTGTCCCCCCTTCCCCTATCCCGGAAAACGGTCTATCAGATAGAAGGGCAGCTGCTTGCCGCGGCCTGAACTTACCGACTGCCACCGAATGAACGGGGAGGAAGGGATGCCGGTTCGTTACGATCCCCGGAAGCACCACCGCCAGACTCAACGGCTGCAGGGCTACGATTACACCATCCCTGGAGCCTACTTCATTACCATGCAGACTTTCAGGCGGAAAAGGCTGTTCGGAGATGTGGTTGACCGGCAGATGGTGCTCAGCCCTATCGGAAGGACTGTAGAGGAATGCTGGCTGGCCATTCCCCTGCATTTTTCCCGGGTGACCCTCGATGCCTTTGTGGTAATGCCCGATCACTTCCATGGCATCCTCATTCTGGAAGAGAGGGGCAGCTGTGAATCCTGTCAGGAAACCGGCTGCAATAATCTCAATTCTTGTGGGGAACCTTTTCAACCCTGTGAGAAACCGGGTTGCAATATCATTTATTTTTGTGGGGATACGGCATGCCGTGTCCCCACAAAAGAGGGATGCAATTCCAGCCGGTCTCCACACTTTGACCAAGGTGTCCCCACAAAAGAGGGATGCAATTCCAGCCGGTCTCCAGCCGGCCTGCAGCTGCCTGTTCCTCAATTTGAGCAATTCAGCAAACCGGTTCCCGGCTCGGTCTCGACTATCATCCGCTCCTTCAAGTCGGCTGTCACCCGAAAAGCCAACCTGACCAGGGTCCTCACCCGTGAGCCATTGTGGCAGAGCAGGTTCTACGAACACATCGTCCGGAACCCGAAGGCCCTGAACCGAATTCGCCGCTATATCGTCAACAATCCGGCCCGGTGGCAAGAAACCAGTAAGTAGGAACCAGCTTCACAATCGCCGGCGTAACGTGCGAAACGTCACGGAATACCGCAGCCCCGGTGTGTTCGTGATGGAGTGCTGCCATTGCCACCGGGCGGTTCCCCCGATGACGTAGATCGATCGCGGCTCGAGCACCCGTTCGTAAACCAGGCGCTCGGCGCCCTTTTCCCAGCGAAAGCGCATGATGCAGGGCGCATGCAGGGAAACACCGATGACCTTATCGCCGAACGCAGGTGCGTCACGGTGCCAGCCGATACCCGCGCCGGGCGGATACCGGGTTACGAGGGCTTCGACAAGTTCCTCCCAGGCCAGCGAGGCGAAATCGGCACACCGCCTTCGAAGGGGTTGCAGAAACGGAGGGATGGGCTCGGTCGGTTCCACCCGAAAGGTTTCGTAGGCGTATGAGTAGCCGTAATGCGCGGTCGTTCGCCGGGCAGCGACACCATGCATGCGTACTTCCCGAAAAGATATGGCTTCTACCTCACGCACCAACGCGGTTTCTTCGTCGGCCGTGAGAAACTCGGACCGGTAAACCAGACCGGGCGGAGGTGTGGCGGTGCGGGGCCAGCGAGGCATGGCTTCAGGATCGCAGATCGCAGAACGCAAATTCCAGAAGAGGAACGACAGACCTGCCGTACTTGCCGTAAGATTCAGTGGTCACGCTCTTGTTGAAGAAGCCGGGCCACGGCATCGGGAAGACTCGAAAGACTCGGCCGCACGGTACTGCAGAGGGTACGCTCGACCAGACGAGCGGCCCGTGCCACCACCGGGCGGGGAACGCCCTGCACCCGATAGGCGTGAACGTCGAACGACATGCCCACGCAGACGAGCGCATGGCCGGCGCTCTCCAAAACCCGGAAGGTGCCCCGGCAATCGTAAAGATCACGGACGTAGTCGCTCACGAATTCGAAGCTGACCTCACGGGCATCGAGCCTCCAATCGGCAAATCCCGTCCACTCGAGCAGTCGCGGGGTAACGAATGGCCGCAGCCACCGGGGTATCAGTGCCGGGTCGGCCTTCCACCGATGGGTCGTGTGAACGCCCCCTTCCCCCATGTTTTCGCGTTCCAATTCTTCGATCAGCAGAAGATTCGGTATGTGGGACGGAAGCTCGGTAAACCGGTCGAGAAGTGCGTCATAAACGCGTTCGGAAGGAAACGGTATCGGTTGCCGGAAAGATAGTTGCATCTGGTGAGATCCCAGATCTCAGATCCGCAGATCCCAGAGGGAGTATCACCGGTAGGCGTTGGCGTGCCTGTTTGGCACGATAATGCAGAGGCCGGAAATATTCGCGCGGGTGGTATCGGATTACCTTTGCACAACAGGCTTCTCCTGACGCAGAAGGCCAGGCAAACCGTGCACTTACGCGGGTACCAGGCCTTCTTTTACCGCCCATTCCTTCGTGCGCCGCATGCCCTCTTCCAGATCGACCCGGGGCCTGTACCCCAGTGCCTTCACGGCCTCGGCGCTGTACTTATGCTTCCGCAGCATGTAACGAACAGCCTCGCGGTTGATGCCGAGATCCTTGCGAAACAGGCTGCTTACGCGACCGGCCACGCCTCCCAGCCCGAGCGCCACCGGGCCGGGAACGTCGGCAATGAAACGTATGCCCAGCCATTGCTGATAGTGGCCGAAGAAGTCGCGCACCGTGGTGCGGGCGTCGTCGGTGATGTTGAAGGGCCGGCCGCTCGCTTTGTTTGCCACAACCGTGTCGATGCCGTCGAGCAGGTTGTCGATGTAGACGTGGTTGAAAATCGACTTCCGGCTGTCGGCGTACGTCCACAAGCGTTTCTTCATCATTTCAATGGGCCGGATGGTCCACGGTACCGAACCGGGTCCGTATACATCGCCCGGACGTATGAAATACAGGTCGAAGACACCGGGCTCGTGATACGGCGCCAGCACAATCTCGGCTTCGAGTTTGGTGTCGCAGTAGGGGTTGTCGCACGTCTGCAGGGCGGCATCTTCGCTTACCCCTTCGGGAAACTCGAAGCCATACACCATGACCGATGAGAAGTGCACGAATTCACCCACCCCGTTTTTTCGGGCAGCCTCGGCCACCATGCGCGGTCCGTCGACATTCACGCGGCGAAAGACATTCCAATCGCCCGACTCCCTGACGACAGCGGCGGTATGGTAGATGCGATCGAGCCCCTTGGTGAACTTCGCCATGGCTTTGATGTCGGTAATGTCGCCCTGCATGAAGCGGGCGCCCAGACCGCGGTAGTAGGCGGCACAGCCCGGATCGAGGTCGACGCCGACCACGACGTTGCCCCGGGCGCTTTCGCGTGCGGCCAGGGCTTTTCCGATGAACCCGGCCGCGCCGGTAATACCGATGACAAGGGGAGTGGCCATGTGACTGCTGCGCCTCGCTATGAAAAACGGTCTGATTTGCGAATGCTCACTATACCATAGGGGTCATTGGCTGCTCGCCGGCCTTGCGGCATCGATTGCAGCAGGCTCACCCGGCCGACAGCGGGCGCTCGGGAATACAAGTGTTTACTTACCGGAACAAACTGCGTTATAATCAGCCCCGCGCAGGTAAAGGGGGAGAGACAATGCCGGTTCCTCAACAGCCATCGGCCGTGCTGCAGGGCACGGGTCGCCGTGGCACCATTTCCCTTCCGGGGCTCGCACCTCTCGGGCGGTTTCTTCGGTTTGCGGTCGACGTCTTCGCCCAGGGATTCGTGCGACCGCTGCCCATTGCCGCGACCATCGCGCAGACGCTCGAATACGTGGGTCGCTGTGCGTTGCCCGTCATTTTTGTCGTGGGCGGTTTCAGCCTGGCCATTGCCATTCAGGCCGCCGCCATTCTGCAGATGGTCGGCGCCGATACCCTGTTGGGCGGCTTCGCCACCCTGCTCGTCTTCCGCGAATTCGCCCCCGTGGTCGCGGCCCTGATGGTGGCGCTTCAGTCGGGCAGCTCGACGACCACCGAACTCGGCGCCATGCGCATGAAGGAAGAATTCGACGCCATGCATCTGATAGCGGTGAACCCCGTGCATGCCGTTGTTGCCCCCCGGGTTTTCGCCTTCCTTCTTGCAGCGCCCATTCTCAACGCCTTGGGCGCCATGGCCGGCAGCCTGGCTGCCTATATCGGCTCGCAGGCCAAGGGCTACGTAAGCGCCGGCACCTACCTGATATCGGCCCATGACGCCCTGAGCTTCGTCGACTTCGCCAACGGCTGCATCAAAGCGGCCGTGTTCGGGCTGCTCATCGGTCTCATTGCGACCTACCATGGATACCATGCACAGGGCGGCGCCGAAGGGGTCGGGCGCGCGGCCAACCGCGCCGTGGTGCAGTCGGTCATTGCGTTCTTCATCGCTAATTCGCTGCTGACCGCGCTTCTCATCAAACTGCAGGGGTAAACGTGGTTCAGGCATTTTTTTATACCATCGGCGACGTCGCGCGGTTCACGGCCCGCAGTTATCGCGCCCTGTTCACGACCAATCCGTTTACGGCCGAAACCCTGCGGCAGTGCGTCGAAGTCGGCGTGGGCAGCCTGCCCATCGTGCTGACGGTGGTTGCCTTCGTCGGCACGAACATCGTCATGCAGGGCTACGGTCTGCTGCAGATTCTCGGCGCCACCGACCTGACCGGCCTCTTTCTCGCCGTGGCGGCCGTACGCGAGTTCGCCCCCATTCTCACCACCGCCATGATCGGGGCCAAGGCCGGCAGCACGGTGGCCGGCGAGCTGGCCACCATGCGCATTCGCGAGCAGATCGACGCGCTCGAGGTCATGTCGGTCGATCCGTTCAAGTACCTGATTGCCCCGCGCTTCGTAGCCGCCATCGTAACCATTCCGCTGGTGTCGGTGGCCGCCCTGTCGGCCTGTCTGTCGGCCGGCTATGTGACGGCGACCCTGCAGTATGGCCTGAACGGTACCTACTTCATGAACCAGGTCTATCAGAACATGCAGCTCGCCGACCTGGTCAACATGATGTTCAAGTGTTTCGTGGCGGCACTGGCCGCCTTTCCCACCCTCTGCTATGCGGGGTACATGGCCCACGGCGGCCCCCGCGGCGTCGGCGACGCCACGAACCGGGCGGTCGTCTGGGGCGCGGGCATCGTCATCGTGTTGAATGCGGTGCTTACGGCCGTGCTGTACGGCTGAACGGCTTTCGGCCGAATCCTTAATCCACAATCCACAATCCTCAAGCAGGAAACGGATTGCATGGGTGGTCGTGCTGTTGCCGGTCTGCACGGTAACAATCATGTCATTTCTTTTTACAAGGAATGCCCCGTTTGCTAGGATAAAGCCACGAAACCTACCCTGCCCTGCGACCGGGGCAGCCCTCAGCCCCTTGCTTCCCAAGAGTGAGCACCATGGCCGATCGTTCCTTTCAGACGGAAGTGGTCATCGCCGGCGGCGGACTCGCCGGCATCGTGACGGCGTACGAGCTGCTCGACCACGGAAAAAAAGTCCTTCTCATCGACAAAGACAAAGCCGAAAAGTTCGGCGGACTCGCCAAGGAGTCCTTCGGCGGCGTGCACATCATCGGCACGCCCCACCAGAAGCGCATGGGCATCAAGGATTCGCCCGAGCTGGCCTGGGCCGACTGGCAGCGCTACGCCGAATTCGGCGAGAACGATACGCTGCCCAAGGAGTGGGCGAAGTTCTACTGCGAAAACTCGCTCGAATACATTTACCACTTTCTCGATTCGAAGAAGGTCGAGTTCCTGCCGGTCGTAAACTGGCCCGAGCGCGGGGTATTCGAACCGGGCAACAGCGTGCCCCGCTGGCACATTACCTGGGGTACCGGCTGGGAAATCATCGATAAGTGCGTGAAAGCGCTTGAGGCCCATCCGAACCGCAAGAACCTCGAAATCGTCTTCGATCACGAAATCAACGGCGTCGAGAGCGAGGGCGGCAAGGCCGTGGGCCTGCGCGGCAAGAGCATGGCCGACGGCTCGGCCTTTACCGTGCGCGCCGAGCACGTGGTCATTGCCTCGGGCGGTATCTGCGGCGGCGACCTGAGCAAAGTGCGCGCCAACTGGTACAAGCCGTGGGGCGACCCCCCCGAACTCATGCTCAACGGCGCCCACATTTACGGCGACGGCATGCTGCACGAGAAGGTGGCCGAAATCGGCGGCAACCTGACCCATATGGATAAGCAATGGCATTACGCAGCCGGCGTGCATCACCCGGCAAAGCGCAAGCCGCACGACGGTCTCAGCCTGGTGCCGGCCCGCTCGGCGCTCTGGGTAAACGCCTTGGGCGAACGAATCGGGCCCATGCCCCTCGTCAGCTACACCGACACCCGTTTCCTCGTCGAAAACATTCTCAAGCAGCCGGGCAAATATTCGTGGCAGGTCATGAACTGGAAAATCGCGGCCAAGGAGCTAGCGGTTTCGGGTTCGGAACACATGACGGCCTTCCGCCACAAGAACAAGGCCATGATGGTCAAGCACCTGCTGTTCGGCAACAACGACCTTGTCGAAAGGTTGCAGAAGGAATGCCCCGACGATTTCCTCGTGGCCGACAGCCTGCCCGAACTCGTCAAGAAGATGAACGAGAAAAGCCTGTACGGGCTGCAGGTCAACGGCGAACGGCTCGAAGCAGACATTAAGGCCTATGACGGCTTCATCGATCGCGGCGAAGCCTTCTTCAACGACGAGCAGCTGCGACGAATCATGAACTACCGCACCAATCGCGGCGACAAGATTCGCACCTGTAAGTACCAGAAGATTCTCGATCCCAAGGCCGGACCGCTTATCGCCGTGCGCGAATTCATTCTTTCGCGCAAGAGCATGGGCGGCATTCAGACCGATATGGGCAGTCGCGTGCTGAACGCGAGCGGACAGCCGATTTCGGGCCTGTACGCCGTGGGCGAGGCCGCGGGCTTCGGCGGCGGCGGCATTCACGGACTGCGTTCGCTCGAGGGAACCTTTCTCGGCAGCTGCGTCCTGACCGGACGCGTCGCCGGAAAAACCATTGCAGGAGTCTGATATGGCAGTAGCCACCGCGCCCGAACAGACCAGGACGGTACGCATCGGCGGCAAGAAAGGCGGCGCATGGCTTGCGCGCTATGCCCTCGAACAGCTTCCGGTATCGCATACGTTCGGTATTCCGGGCGTGCACAATACCGAGCTGTACGACGAGCTGAACAAGTCGGAGAAAATCAGCCCCACGCTGGTTACCCATGAAGCCGGGGGCTCATTCGCGGCCGAGGCGCTGAGCCGAACGGGCAACGGACGTATCGGTGTCATGGTCATCGTACCCGCCGCCGGTATTACCCACGCCATGAGCGGCATCGGCGAAGCCTATCTCGACGGCATTCCCCTGCTGGTCATTTCGGGCGGCATTCGCACCGACGTCGAGGTCGGCTTTCAGCTGCACGAGCTCGACCAGCACAAGATTCTCGCCGGCATTACCAAAGGCACGTGGAAGGCGCAGGAGCAGAAGGACATCGTTCCGATGATTTTCGAGGCCTATCGCACGGCGGTAAGCGGAAAACCCGGACCGGTCTTCGTCGAAATTCCGGTTAACCTGCAGCTTTTCCAGGGCCAGGTCGATGATGTTCCGGTTTTCGAGCCGCCGCCGCTTACGCAGAAATCACCCGACAGCCTGATTGACGAAGCCGTCGAAATGCTTGTCAACGCCAAGAAGCCGGGACTATTCCTCGGCTGGGGCGCGGTCGACGTGGCAGCAGAAACCCAGGCCATCGCCGACCTGCTCGGCGCGCCGGTTTCAACGACGCTGCAGGGGCTGAGCTCCTTTCCGGGAACGCATCCCCTGCACACGGGCATGGGCTTCTCGAACGCGGCGGTTCCGGCGGCTACCAACGCGTTCAAGGATGTCGACTGCATGTTGTCGGTCGGCACGGCCTTCGGCGAAATTCCCACCGGCAGCTTCGGCTGCACGGTGCCCGAAAACCACATTCACATCGACATCGACCCCGGCGCGCTGAACCGCAATTACAAAGCCAAAGTGGCCATCGAAGGCGACGCCCGCGTGGTCATTCCCAAGCTGCTCGAACGACTCAAGGCCCGGGGCGTCTCCAATGGCGAACGCCGCGACCGTGTCGCCGCCCAGATTGCCGTGGACAAGCAGGCCTACAAGGAAGAGTGGTACCGCCACGTCAACGACCGCGTGAACCCGGCCATGTTCTTCGACGAACTGCGCAAGCAGCTCGACGACGACGCCATTACCGTTGTGGATGACGGCAATCACACCTTTCTCGCTGCAGAGCTCTTCGAGGTGCGGCATCCCCGTCACTTCATCTCGCCCACCGACTTCAACTGCATGGGCTACTGCGTGCCGGGCGCCATCGGCGCGAAGCTCGCCAACCCCGACAAACAGGTCGTGGGCATCGTGGGCGACGGCGCCTTCCTCATGACCGGCCTCGAAATTCTCACGGGCACGACCGAATGCGCGCCCGCGGCGTATTTCGTCTTCTACGACGGGGAACTTTCGCAGATTGCCCAGGCGCAGGAAATACCCTACAACCGCAAGACCTGCACTATTCTCGGCAATGTAAAGATGGAAGGCATCGCCCTGGCCACGGGCGCCAAATACATCGTCATCGAGAACAACAAGCAGATAGCGGGGGGAATCAAGGACGCGCTCGAAACCATCGGAAAGGGCCAGCCCGCCGTCGTCGACGTACGCATCGACTACTCGAAGCGCACCCGCTTTACCCAGGGTGTGGTGAAGACGAACCTCAAGCGTTTTCCCCTGGGCGATAAGTTCCGCTTCATCGGCCGCGCCGTGGTGCGGAAGGTGACGGGCTGACGCTCGGATGGTCGGGAGGTCTGACGGTCTGACTTTCAGACTTTCAGACATTCAGACTGTCGGACCTTCAGATACTCGCTCCCTGGCTTAGTGCGATCCGACATTTTCCACCAAGACTTCAGAACCCCGCCTCGGCGGGGTTTTTCATTGCTGCCCTGAGAAGACTCAGGCGACGGCTACCAAACCCAAGTGGGAAACAAAGGGTTCAAAGTCGCGGTCGCTGAAGTCAATAAGAACCACAATCGGTCCTCATTGCTTCAAGGTCTCCTTCCCATTGCAGCTTGCCCCGTAACTTCCGGATGTCTTCTTGTCGGCGCAAGGTAATCAATGTCTGAAGTCCGAGCTCTACCACCTCACGCTTGGTTTTGACCCCTGTGAGCCGAAGTGCTTCTTCCATGAGATGGTCATCGATGACGATGTTCGTACGCATGTGTATCCCTCCATTTTCCTATACCCATTTCGGCTGCCGCTGCAATCGGCAACGACGCGTCCGGGAGTTGTCATGTGAAATGGGGATACAGGCGCGATTCCTCGCGGCGAATGCGCGATTGCATCTGCGTGCGTAATTTTCCGAAATCGCGGGCGAATTCGAATCCTTCGCCGCCGTCGTCGTACCGCTCGAAGAATGCGAGGGCGGTTTTCGAGACCTCGTCCATCTCGCTTCGCATGGTTTGAAGGAGATTGGCCAGCGTCGCATTTACCGCCGCTTTCTCGTCAAGAACGGGGTAGAGTTCGGCGTCTTCGCGTTCCAAATGCTGCAGCAGCACGGTCTTTACCTTTCGCAAAGATTCGCGCGCACTGGGCGTCGAAATGCCCAGGCGGTACACCTCGTCGAGGGTGTCGATGATGAAGCGGTGTTCGTTGCAGAGCTGTTCGATAATGGTGGGCATTGGTATCCTCCCCGGTCACATAGCATGCGCACGGATAGTCGAGGGACGGTATGACGGATGTCATGGCGTATAGCGCAGAGTCACGGTCGGCAAGAAGTCAGGCTCAGTAACTGATTGATATTCAGACTCAGGCCTGCCGACCAGAAGTCCGGCGCACCCCAATGGCGCAATACCTACCCCTCGTCAACAAAGCTCGGTGCCTCTGCGCCTCCGTGTAGAAGTCCCTCCCTACACCGCCACCAGGTCGCCGCGCACGGCCTCGGCTACCCGATCGGCCAGGGCCATGATGGTCAGGTACGGATTCACCTCGGCCGAACCGGGAAAGAGGCTGGCGTCGGCCACGTACAGGTTCGGCTTGCCGTGCACCCGGCCCCACGGATCGGTAACCGATGTCTGCGGGTCGGTGCCCATACGACATCCGCCCATGAGGTGCGCGGCCGCAATGGATACCTGGCCCGGCTTGAATCGGTCGGCGGAAATCAACTCGTCCAGTCGTTCAGCCTCTTCGGCAAAGGTAAAGAACCGTCCGGCCCCCGGCAGGTGGGCACGCGTGGCGCCGGCGGCGAAGAACAGGCGCCCGCTCGCGCGCACCGACTTCACGAAGGCTTCGACGAGGCCGTCGTCAATCTTGTAATGAACGACCGGCTTACCCTCGTCGTTGATGGTGACTCGGTTTTCGGCGTGGGCTTCGTCGAGCACGAGCACGAGAATCTGCTGCATGTAGCGAAAGCGCGACATCAGCTCGTCGACTTCGGGCCCGAAGCCAACCAGATTCTTCGACGTCGTGAACGGAAAGTACATGCAGGTCTCGAGCAGAAACTTGTCCGACTCGACGAACTCGTCGCAGTAATAACTCTTCGGGTGGCCCATGGCCCCCTCGACCGGCTCGGGATGCTCGGCCACCAACGTGAGCGCCGGATGACAGGTGAAATAGCGCCCCAGCGTGGGCCACGCCGCTTCGCCGAACGAGCGCATGAGCAGCGGAATGGTGTTCATCGTACCGGCCGCCAGCACGATCTTCTTCGCACGGAAGCGGTAACGCCCCGGCTCAAGCTTCGAAGGCGCAAGCCCGTACTGGGCCGGCAGCACATCGGCCACGACCTCGTCGCCTTCAATGCGATCGGCCCGGCAGAACGTGATGACTTCGACCCCATTGGCCTCGGCCACCGGAATCTGCACCACCGCCGTGCCCTGCTTGGCGTGTCGCGCACAGCCGATGTTGCAGGTGTTCAGCCCCGCGCAACCCTTGATGTTGAGCGGAAACTGGCCCAGCTTCCACCCGAGCTTTTCACAGGCTTGGGCAAAGAGGCGGTTATTCCGGTTGATGTTTTCTTCGGGCTGCAGGTGTACGTTGTTCTCGGCCATGTACTTCTCGAGCCGCGGCGCGAGGTCGGTCATGTCGAGGCCCGGCACATTCCACTTTCGAAGCGCGCTCTCGGGCGGCTTGAAGGTAACGCCCGTATACACGGTTGTCGACCCGCCCAGTGCGCGGGCAAAGGCCAGCGTCATGTCCTGCGTCGAGGTCTGAAAGCCGCCGTTGTCGAAGTACAACTTGCCCGCCATCTCGACTTCGCGGCGGGTGTTGTCGTGCTTCTCGAAGCGGCCGCCCCATTCCAGCAGGGCCACGCGCAGGCCCTGGCGGCACAGGTCCGACAGCTCCTTCGCCACCGTTCCGCCACCGGCGCCCGAGCCGATGATGACCACGTCGTAATCGAGGCGTCGTTCAGTCATGGGGCGTCTCCCGTACCTTGTAGCCGATTTCGTCGTACAGCCCCGGCTGCCCGTACACGCCCATCCTGGCGACGGTGTTCAGGCCCCAGAAGCCCTTGCGCAACAGCCCGACCGGACTGTCGAACAGCCAGACCAGCACGGCTTTCTGTTTGACCGGGCTCAGCCTGCGAAAGGCTCGCAGACCGAAGAACATGGAAAGGAGATCGATGATGGCGAGAAAGAGGCCGAGCTTACGCTGATTGGCGGCGGGCATGTTGCCGACCAGCTGGTTCACCAGCCGGCGCGACTCGGTTCGCTGGGCCTCGGAGAAGCCTGCCGAACGGGGAACGAGGGCATTCTGCAGGGCTTCGAAGCGTACAAGACGCTTCCCCTGTAGAAACGGCTCGCCGACCTGAACGGCGGCAGGCGGGGCCGAATGTACCTGGGGTTCTATCATGACGATACTCCTTCACCGACAACGTTCGCCCTGCGGCCGCTGCCGAATACGAAAAACGCATCCCCCCGGACGCCCGACGATTTCCCGGTCAGACCGCCTCGGCCACTCCCTGCTCGCGCCGTGCGATTTCGGCGTTCACCTTGTCGAACAGCTCCCGGCGAAGGCCGAACTTGTGAAAGACCTCGGCCACCACGAACAGCGGCGCCGTCACCATGGCCTTCCACAGGCTTTCGAAGAGTGCGGGTTTGCGGCCCTCGATGGCGTGCCCGACGAATTGCAGGGCGTAGCCCCCGAAGAATCCGACCGCCGCATAAATACCCGCTTCCTTCATCGGCAACGTTCCGGCCAGATAGTCGGCAGCGGCCACCAGCGCGATGATGACGGGCGTGATGCAGGCGGCGAAGAGTCGATCGAGGCTGAAGTAGTAAACCAAGCCGGCCAGGGCAACCAGCCAGGCGCCTGTCACGGTCACGGCCCCGAGCTCCCAACGCAGCCAGGCGAAGGGAATGAAGCCGGCACACACGATGACGGGCACGCCGAACATGTGAAAAGCCACGTTTACCGGATGCCGGTGCGACGAGCCGTAAAACACCATCAATCGTTCCCAGGCGGTCATGAACTGCTCTCCCTGCTCGTTCGGTCAGTCGTTCGGTCACTACTTTACCACACCCTTCTTCACGGGTGCACGACACTTACGAGGAAACGCGAAACCAACCTAAACGCGGAACGCGGAAAGAAAACCAACACAAACGCGGAAAGGGGAACGCGGAAGACGAAACTGCGACGCTGCATCCGATTCCGGTTTGGGATCTGCGATCTGCGATCTGGGATCTCAGCCCCCCCCTTCAACCGGCACTCACGATCGGAAACTCCTGTGTTCCCAGATCGATCTTGCCGTCGGGCGTGCGTATTTCGGCGCGCACCTTGTCGCCGTCGTGCAGGTACTGGCTGCGCTTCAATTGTCGTTTGACGAAAATGTTCATGCGCGTGGCCTCGTCGAGCAGACCGGCGATGCGCATGGCAAGCGCTCCGGGCGCCTGCAGGGCCACGCCCGCCGGTGTACCGGTCATGATCAGATCGCCCGGCGCGAGGTCCATGAGTTTCGAAAGCTCGGTCAGGGTTTCGGCCGGCTTGTAAATCATGTCGGCGGCCCGCCCCTCCTGCCGCAGTTCTTTGTTGACCCACAGGCGCAGCTCAAGCTCGTCGATGCGCTCCGTATCGCCCGGCTCGGGCACGAACACCCAGGGACCGACCGGACAGAACGTGCGGTAACTCTTGCCCTTGAACCACTGCCCCTGGGGAATCTGTACGTCGCGGGCCGAAATGTCATTGGTCAACACGAAGCCGCCGACGTATTCATGCAGGTTGGCGGGCGTAATTTCGACAGGAGCGGTTATGGAACGTCCCACCACCAGGCCCAGCTCGACTTCGTAATCGAGCAAGCGCACTCCGGGCGGCCGAACCACAGGCCCCCGCGGCCCCGTCAGCGAACTCGAAGCCTTGGTAAAGAACTGGTTGAAGGTGCGCGCCTGTTCGCGGGTACCCGCTTCGCGGGCGTGTCCCACGTAGTTCTGCCCCTGGCACACGACACGGCAGGGCTCGGTCACGGGCGAAAGCAGCTCGACATCTGCAAGGGGAAGGGGCCTGGCTGCCCGCGCCATCGCCCCCAGCTCTTCACCGCCGTGTGCCAGCACCCCGGCGAGCGAAGAAGCATCGATATGCAGTGGAAGAAGGCGATCGGCGCCCTCGACCACGCCCCATGCGTTACGGTCGGCAAGGCGATAGCGAACAATTCGAATGGCCATGGGAAAGATGGTATCACGGACGGACGGCGGACGGCGGACGGCGGTGCGTACAGCACGGGTGACCGTATTTCGACGGACCACCGTACAACCGCCGGTAGCCCGTCGGCACGGCCGAAGGGGAACGTGCAGCCGTGCAACCGGAACCGGCAAACACGACTGCAAGGTCCGCGACCGACCAACCGACGACGTGCTGCACGGGTGGACGGCCCGCCCCCGAGTCACCCTTCCCGCCGGGGCGGGGCGAAGGTAGCCGCCTGTCCCCGGTAAACGCCGTCTTCGTCGACGACGTTCCACACCGTTGCGACGATGGCGAAGCGCCGCCCTGTCGCCGAGATACGAATACCGGCGTAGTCGTCGATGAATCCCCTCTCCGTCACGGCGGCAAGCAGCCGCGCGCGCTCCTCCCGCGCAACGGGTTCGGCCGAAAAGCGCGAGGGCAGGCTGGTAAACCTTTTCCAATCCATTTCGAAGAGTTCGAGGGCCGTGCGGTTGCCGTAATTGAAGATCGGGTCTTCTTCGACTCCATGGGAAACCACGGCGAAGGGTGCATTCCACAAGGCGTCGACAATCTCGTCAGGGGTTGCAGCGCCGCTTCCCCCCGGCGGAAGAAGGTCGCGGCCGGTCACCCGGCGATAGCTCGATACCAGAAGAATCGCGTGGGCGCTCATGCTGTTGTAGGGATGCACGAGGTGATAAGTGAGGGGTGAGAGGTTTTCAGGCAGCACTGATGCAGGATGGTGGACTGTGACCGGTGGCCAAATACGTCAGACAAGAATCACATTGCTGCGAACCGGATAAACCCTGACGCACGCAGAAAAAAAAGAAAATGCTCAGGGAAGAGGGCAACCGCTTCGTTCGAGCAAGCCTCCTCTGCGCCCCCTGCGCTCTCCTGTGCAAACGCACTTCACGAACCAATGGGCGCGAAGCGCGACCGCATTACATCCGAGAGACCGACTCAGGCGCCGATGACCTTGCCGTTGGGCAACAGATTGTCGGAAACCGACTCGCCGCGCTCCGACTTCTGGAATCGTAGACAATCGCGATATTTCCCCTCGCAATAAAAGAGGCGGAAAATGCGACCGCTCGCCTGTGAATCGAACTGCGCGAACATGGGGCACTGTGTCAGATGCGGACAGGTGCCGTTTTCGGGAGCCTGCGTCATACTCCCCCTCCCTGCGAACGCCGGCGGCGTCATCAAACCTTTCAGGTACCTTAGCACGCAACCGCGCTCTTTCAGAAGGTACCGGTCAAGGTAAAAAAACAGCATACCGCAAATCGGGGCACTGCGCTGTGGCCAATATCACACCGGGTAGGCAAAGCAGAAAGGCGTAACCTATACTGGCAGAAGAGGTGAGAAGATGCGCTTGACACAGACATCGCGATCGTCGCCCAGACGCACAGTAGACTTTACCGTACGCCGCTTCCGCTTTGCGCTGGACGAAACAGTGCCTCGCTACTGGCACGGCGGCGACGCGGCGGTAACGGCCTTCTTCAATGCCCTGTCTACCTTCTTTCCTGAAGGCGAAAAATTCTTCATCGAGTGCGTGCAGAATTTCGCCGATCGCGTCGACGATCCGGAAATGCGCCGGCACATACGCGACTTCTCGGCCCAGGAGTCGGTACACCGCCGTGAGCACGAGCGGTACAATGCCTGGCTACGGGCCCAGGGTTACGACATCGGTGGGCTGGAACGCCGCGTGACTCGCAGTCTGAATCTTGCCCGCAGGCTGCGCTCGCGGCGGCGGAACCTGGCAGCCACGGCGGCCTTGGAGCATTTCACCGCCATCATGGCCAACGTAATGATGAAAGACGAAAGAGTCATTGCCGGCGCGCACCCGGTCATGGAAGCGATCTGGCGCTGGCACGCCGTTGAAGAGACCGAGCACAAGGCGGTGGCGTACGACCTTTTCAACCTGGTAGGCGGGCCGTACCACGAACGCGTGCGCGCCATGCTGGTAGCCTCGGCTTTCTTCTGGGTCATGGTGGCGCAGCACACGGCGCGGCTGCTGGCGGCCGACGGCCTGAACGACGCGCGTCACTGGCTGCGCCTACTGCGGTGGCTGTTCGTGCGGCCGGGCGCCCTGCGGCAACTGCTGCCCGACTACCTGGCCTGGTACCGGCCCGGCTTTCATCCCTGGCAAAGCGACAACCGGGCCCTCATCGACGAGTGGGTCGCACGGTTTTCACAGCGGCCCGAGTACGGCCCCGCCCGCTGAATGGGAAGCGGCCTCGAGCAGGGCCGACACATGGAGCCGACGCCGGACCGCCCTGTTGCCCGGCCTACGAGCCCGGCCTACGAGCCCGGCCTACGACCCTGGATCGACGGGCAGTCGGTGCTCGTCGTTCCACACCCTTGTCAGCGGACCGTTAACGGCATCGCGACGGCCGAGGGTTCCTGTCTGAAAATTTTCTTCGATGGTCCGTAACACGTTGTAGTGGTTCGTGGGCTCGTCTACGACGAGTCCGGTTCGCACCATGTCGCCCAGAAAGACGGTGTATACCTGGTTATCGGACGAGTCTGCCTCATCGAAGGTTACGACCACCAGCGTTTCCTGCATGAATCGGCGGTCGGCCAGCAGGGGCTCGAGAAACCGTTCGAGCCATTGACCGGCAAAAGCTACCCCGGTGTCGTGACCATCGTTGCGTATGTCGGGTACGTAAAAGGCAAAGGAAGGAAGCTGCTCGCTTTCATAATCGACGACGAATTGCCGTTCGTCTACCACGGCGGCGCAGCGTGCCGGATCGTCGGTTACCGCGGTGAAGCTGAGAAAGGGAACGTGCTTGCGCCAATATGCGCCCTGGTGCGAAGTCAGGTTGCAGTCGCCCGGGTAGCCTTGGGCATAAGCACGCCAGGTATACCCTCGGTTCTCGAGCAGGCGCGCCACGGTATGCGTTTTGAACGTGCGCTGCTCGCTATCGTCTACGCCGAACGTACCGCCGGCCGTCATGGCCAGGTAGTTCGGGTAGGACGGACGCGAGATCGCATGGTAGTCGGAAAAGAGTGTGCCGCGTGAAGCCAGCGAACGAAGGTAGGGTATGGCCATCGCGTCCTGGTAATCCGTGTTTTCCAGCACGACCACCAGAACCCGATGAAACCGCATGCGGCCGTCCCACTCTTCGTCGACGTGGGCCGGAGCGGGTTCTTCTACCCCACATGCGCCCAGAAGACCCAACCCGATACACGAAAGCAGCAACGCCTTTCGTACCACCCCTCGCATGCCGACCTCCTGCAAAATCAGCTGCAAAGCTTACCGCGAAGGTGGGGCTCGGCGCAACAGGCGCACGTTCTTGCTGCCGAGCATCGCCGAAGAAATGCACGGTCCGCCGACTCAGGTATGCGAACGGAGGGAAGTTTGCGCCCCGAAAGGCTATCTACAGACGGGATCTACCGAAAAGCACGGCCGGCCGGTAGAGGCCACGGCGGTGCCGTGGCCCCGACAGGTCATCATCAGCCCCCGGTAGGGCACGGCATTGCCGTGCCCTTTCCAGGGTCAGCCGAGCAGGCTGCGCAGCATCCACGCAGTCTTTTCGTGCACCTGCATGCGCTGGGTCAGCAGGTCGGCCGTGGGTTCATCAGACACCTCGTCGACCTTGGGCAACACGGCACGCGCCGTGCGCACCACGGCTTCCTGGCCTTCGACCAGCTGCCGAATCATTTCCTCGGCGGTGGGCTCACCCGACGCCTCGGCAATCGAACTCAGCTTACCGAACTCGGCATAGCTACCCGGCGCCCGGAAGCCCAGGGCCCGAATGCGCTCGGCAATCAGATCGACGGCCGTGGCCAACTCGGTGTACTGCGTCTCGAACATGAGGTGCAGCGTCTGGAACATGGGCCCGGTCACGTTCCAGTGAAAATTATGCGTTTTCAGGTACAGCGTATAGGTATCGGCCAGCAAGCGAGAGAGTCCATCGGCTATCTCGCGCCGCGACTGTTCGTCGATACCAATGTTTATCTGCATTTCGCCCATGAGAACTCTCCTTGTTACCGGTTACAGCTTGATTCGCATTTCTGAACGGAAACGGCGGCGGCATCAGCCGCCGAGCGTGGCCTCGCCGGCCTGCCAGTTGCACGGCGTCAGCTCGCCGGTCTGCAGGGCCTCGAGTACGCGAAGCGTTTCGGGTACGCTGCGCCCCACGCTCAAGTCGTTTACGCTTACCCAGCGTATCACACCCTCGGGGTCGACGATGAAGGTCGCACGCAGATCTACGCCGTCTTCCTTGTGCAGGATACCGAGGGCCGCCGAAAGCTCGCGTTTGGTGTCGGCCAGCATGGGAAAGGGAAGGTCGCGCAGATCGGGGTGCTGCTCACGCCAGGCCAGGTGCACGTAATGCGTATCGGTGCTCATGCCGAGCACCTGAGCGCCCCGGGCCTCGAAGTCGGCGCTGCGGCGGCCGAACTCGGCAATTTCCGTCGGGCAGACGAAGGTGAAGTCCATGGGCCACGAAAACAGCACAAGCCATTTGCCCTTGTAGCTTTCCGAGGTGATTTCGGCAAATTCCTTACCGGGTTCGCGGCTGACGCATGCCTGCAGACGAAAGGGAGGAAGTTTATCTCCGATGGTCAACATGTCAGATTCTCCTTGAGATGGGTTCATGTCGCCGTTCAGTGCGGCGCTTGCCTAAATTCATTGCACGTTGTATGCCAAGGCACCGAAAATCCATGAAACATGCTGATTGAGGGGGAAGAAGGTGCACATGTGCGCAGGACTCCCCATCCTCCACCACCGAAATAGCGGTGCGGGTGTATTGATATTTCGGTGAACATGCGAAAGAATGAAGGCATGCGCACATCACCACTCGACCTTACCACCGATCTGCGTGAACTGCTGGCTCTGGCCGCAGAAGAAGATGCCGCCGACCGGCTGCTCCGGCGCGGCCTCGACATGCTGGCCCGCATCGCACCCTACGACCTTGCGACCGTCTTCTTCCTCGAAGAGGGCAGACTGAACGCCCGCGTGGTGCGGGGCGCGCTCGTGAACCCCGATGTACGTCGCCACTCGCTGAACCTGAGCGACTTCCCCTCAATCCAGGAGGCCCTCGACAGCCGTCGCGCCCGCGCCCTGACCGAAGAAGACCATGCCCACGGCGAAGGCGACCCCTTCGACGGGGTGCTGGACCTTCCAGCCGGCCACTCGTGCATGGTGGCGCCCCTGTGCGCCGGACAGCGATGCTTCGGTATACTCACCCTCGACCGTGCCCGTTGCGAGCCCTACGCTCCCGAGGCGGTCAACCTGGTCGAAGTTTACGCCCAGCTGCTGGCCGTAGCGCTGCAGGCCACCCGCGACACACTTTCGCTGAAGCGCCTGCACCAGCAGGACCACGAACACGCCAAGGCGCTTGAAGAGGAAATCGGCGGCGAAGCCATACCCCTGCTCGAGGCCGAAACCAGCGAAGCCATGCGCACCCTTGTCTGGCAGTCACGCCAGGTGGCCCAGACCGACACTCCGGTGCTCATTCTCGGAGAAACGGGCACCGGCAAGGAACGTCTGGCGCGAGCCATTCACCAGTGGAGCCCGCGAGCCGACCAACCGTTCATCGCCCTCAACTGCGCGGCCGTGCCCGAGAATCTGCTCGAAAGCGAACTCTTCGGCCACGTCAAGGGCGCCTTTACCGGGGCAAGCCGCGACCGCGCCGGCCGCTTTCAACTCGCCAACGGCGGCACGCTTCTACTCGACGAAATCGGCGAGATGTCCATCGAGCTACAATCAAAGCTCCTTCGCGTGCTCCAGGAAGGCAGCTTCGAGCCGGTGGGCAGCGACCGCACCGTAAAGGTCGACGTGCGAATACTCGCGGCCACCAACGCCGACCTGCAGAAAGCCATGCAAGAAAGGCGCTTTCGTGAAGACCTGTTCTACCGGCTCAACGTTTTCCCCCTGCGCTTGCCGCCGCTGCGCGAACGCCTCGACGCCCTGCCCTACGCCTGCGCCATACTGCTCGACGAACAGGCGCGCCGCACGGGCCGAAGGGGGCTGAAGCTGAACCGTGCCGCTCTCGAGAAACTACGGCGCTACCGGTGGCCCGGCAACCTGCGAGAACTGGCCAATGTACTCGAAAGGGCAGCCATTCTCACTCGGGGAAAAACCATCGAACCCGCTCATCTGCTGCTCGACACCCACGACACGCAGCCCGACGGCCCCGATTCGACCCGGCTGGAAGACGTCGAGCGCGCCCACATCATAGCAATCCTTCGCCGCACCGGCGGTCGCATTTACGGCGACGGCGGCGCCGCCGACCTGCTCGGACTCAAACCGTCGACCCTGCAGAGCCGCATGAAAAAGCTGGGCGTCGAGCGCACCCTGATCGCGTGATTCCCCGCGAAGATTGGCGTGCGTTCGCGCGTGGATTGCGCCATGCGAACGTTCGTGCTATTTTGAGGCGATGGGCAAGGGCGAAGTCACACGCAATACCATACTCGAGCACGCAACGCAGCTGGCCAGCCGCCTGGGCCTCGACGGGCTCAGTATCGGGCGCCTTGCAGGCGACCTCGAACTTTCCAAAAGCGGCGTCTTTGCCCACTTCCAATCCAAGGAAGCGCTCCAGATTCAGGTGCTCGAGTACGCCCGCGAGCATTTCGTGGGCACGGTCATCGCTCCAGCGCTGCGCCAACCCCGCGGCGAACAGCGAATTCGCGCCCTTTTCGACAACTGGATTGCGTGGGGAAACTCAGACTGGTTGCCGGGCGGCTGCATCTTCGTGGCTGCCGCGATTGAACTCGACGACCAGCCTGGCCCCGTGCGTGACACGCTCTTCCAGATACAGAAGGACTGGTTCGACACCATGGCGCAGGCGGCCCGCGCAGCCGTCGAAGCGAAGTACTTCCGGCCCGATACCGACGCCGACCAGTTCGCCTTTGAAATGTACGGCATTGTTCTGGGCTTTCACCATACCCTGCGCCTGCTGCGCGACCCTGCGGCAGAAAAGCGCGTGCGCCTCGCCTTCGAACGACTGCTGCGACAAACCAGCCTCGGTCGACAACCGAGTCAGGCTTCCTGAACAAAATCAGGTAGTAAACGGCACAGCGGCCACCCAGCCATACCCGCCGAGTAGACACTTCGTCTTCTCTTCAAACCGGCCCCTCGCCGCCACCCCCGTGAAGCGCACAATCGACGACCGGTTTTGCCAAGCGGAAACACGCAAGACGCATCGCCCCCCTTGACAGCCCGACGCCCCCGTACCATGCTGGGGAGCAAACCATTTCCCCTGGGCAGGAGGTCTTGATGGCAACGATGACCAGCGCGTCGCCGCGTAACGTTCTTTCTCTCGAGCAACTCGCCCGAATGAGCTTCGAGCAGCTTGCCCGCGTTTACGAAGGGGGCAGCCTGCCGCAGGCCTTGTCGGTGCTCAACGGCAATCCGCAAGGGCGAATGCTTGCCGTGCGCTTCCTCGACCGGGGCCCCATTGCGGCAGCGCTTCGAAGGGTTGCAGGCGATCGCCGCTTCGTCTGGGAGGGCAAAAGCTTTTCGTCGCGCGGAAACCGGAGCGGCAGCGGCATCAATCGCGTTCACCTGGCCGGTCGCCACAAATTATTCCCCTTCACCACGCGCGCAGGCAAATCGGCCTGGGACGGACACGACACCATCATTCTCGACTACGATCACCCCGACAACCCCCTCGTCATTCGCCGCATTCACGACGAGATTCGCGAAGTCTCACCCGGTCTGTTCCTGGGACCCGCCATGTGGAAGACGCAGACACACCCTCGCACCATTCTCTGGTTCGCACTCGACGCGACGACCGCCTGAGCGAAAACCTCTCAAACGCCTAAAAGCCGACCCTACGCGTCGGCTTTTTTTTTGCCAGGCCCTTCCCACCGGCCCCTCGGGTTCGGCAGAGAAACCCGTCACATGAGATAGGCTTGACAACTCGAGTGCCTGCTGGCATTCTGCAATAAATCGTCGGGATTAACCCTGCTTTCCACACCTTTTCACTAGGATTTATTGTGCCGATCATCACTTTTCAGGCGAAGTCTCAGGGCGTACCGGGTACGCTCGTGGTCGAAAACCAGGTACGCAGCTTCAAGGTAATCATGGACGAACCGCCCGAGCTCGGCGGCACCGATACCGGCGTCAACCCGGTCGAGGCACTGCTGGCCGCCCTCGGCTCGTGCCAGGCCATCGTAGCCGCCGCCTTTGCGCGCGCCCACGGCATCGACCTGCAGGAATACCGTGTCGAAGTCGACGGCGACCTGGATCCCGACGGTTTCCTGAAGGGAACGCCGGGTGTTCGCAACGGCTTCCAGGAAATTCGACTGCGCACGCACATCAAGTCGAACTCGCCTGCCGAAAAGGTCGAGGAGTTCTACCGTTTCATTCAGACCCGTTGCCCTGTAGGCGATACCCTGGAAAACGGAACGCCCCTCAAGCTCGTCGGTCTCGAAATCGAATCGGCCGAAGCGGTGCCGGCCTGAGACCTTTCTGAGGCCGGCGGGCAACCCGCCGGCCCCCACCTTCTCGGGCAGAATGCCCGAACAGGCAACACTTTTTGACGCGACGCGGCTTGCCATTGACGCAGCACATGGGTTAACGTAGCCCTTACGTGGCAGAGCGCCCGCTCTGCAAGCACCCGCACTCCTCCGAGTGGTCTGGTCGGCGACACGGCACCGAAGTATCTTCAAGCCCGTGTTTCTCCCGACAACCCCGACGGAGGTACCATGTACCCACACGGCCGCGACACCCTCGTTCTCGACGAAGACGGCGTCATTCCCCAACGTCGCCTTTCCGGCGCTTACGCACGAAAAGTCTTTCAGACCATCGACGAAGTCGATACCGAAATCGTCGCTCCGATTCTGTACGCCACCCCCGCGTGGCTCGAAACACCGCTGGACATGCTTCTCGCACCGGTTACCCGGCCCGACGGTCGCATCAGCATGAGCAATGCCGAGTTCATGGAGCTTGCCATGGAGCGCGGCGGCATGAGCGCTCACACGTTCTGGCGTCGGTTGTGGGAGGTGGGCAGTTATTCGGCTGCCGTGGGGGTACATAGAGGAAAGGCCTGGTTTCGCCCTCTTCCACCCGATGGCTTCAGACGTTTTTCCCGCACGCCCGATGCCGCCGAGACGCTTCCCTGGCGCTCCGAGAGCACTTCGCCCCACGACGGATGGTACGGCCGGCCGAAAGGCATTCTGCCGTATCACCTCACCCACTTCACCCAGGCCTTTACCGCCGCGCGGCAAGGTCGCGAGTGCTGGTATGGTAACATTCGCCTCGCAAACCCCGAGCTGGTATTACGCTCCATCGGAAGCAGGCCACTGCAGATAGCCTTGGCCATATTCTTCAGCCACACGGTAGGCGATGCGCGACAGGCCCACGGCATGCAGAACCTTCTTCTCCTGAGCGAAAAGAAAATGGCGCCGCTGTCCGTGCGGTTTCTTGCCATCGGTTGTTCCAGGGAGCAGATCGAGCGGTATACCGACACGGTCAGAACGCGTATAGCCGCGAAGTTCGGAAGCGAGACCTTCAGGCTGGCTGAAAGCATGGACTCCTTCCGCCTCAGGGCCAACGAGAAAGTCACGCTGTCGCAGATACGAAGCACCGATACCGGCCTTCGCACCGGCAGCACCCTGACCGCCTGCGTTCGCGTGCATGGCAACTCGACCGTCGAAGATCTGGGAAGGCGCCTGTTTGCCGCCGAGGTACAAGATCGCATGGGCCAGATATAGCCGGGCACCGGAGCCTGCAACCGATGGCAGCCCGCGGTCGAAAAGCGACCGCACAACCTGCGACAGCGCACGTTGCCCGCTGGAGCGCCGGCGGCGGCCCTTTCTGCCGATGCTCTTTTCGCCCATGTATCGACATGCTCTCATGGCAGAAAGGTGGCAGGAGGATATATGTACAGACATCTCGCGATACTCGCGGCTCTGGCCTGGACGGCCGGCACGACGAGTGGGTGCTTCAATCGCGCCGAACAGCCCGAAGCAGTCACCCAGGAAACCCGTATTCAGTTGCCCGAACAGCAGCTGCAGGGAACGATCAGCAAAATAGACGATGACTCACTCGAGCTGAACGTCGCCAATCGCGACATCGAACTGCAAGCCACGCAGCAGCAGCTCCAGGGCCTGACAGAAGGGCAATCCATCGAAGTCGTGGCCAAACCCGCGCTGCAGGCCAGTGAACTCGAACTGCTTGCCGGCGATGCCGAAGACAATGAAGTTTACGGCCGGGTGGTCGGCGTCGACGCCACGCAGATAGCGCTGCAGACGTTTCAGGGCGAGCGCATTCTGATTGGCCTCGAAAACGCCAACCAGAAAGTACGCCCGGGGCAGTACATACGCGTCGGACTTGATGAAAGCCCGAGCGAAACCAAGGACTACCGCGTCATCGAGATTCGCACGATGTAGCAATCAGCCTCGCCACGCGTTACCGACGCGCAGCCGACTTCCTGCACACCGGGCTCGCGTGGGCTGTATGCGGCGCCGGGCACTTTACCGCCTGCGGCCCTCGCGTCGACGAACCTCTCTGGTAGAACGTTTTCTCCGTAGTACAATGGAGAGTTCGTTTCGTATTCTACTGGAGGGTGAGCGGTGGCACCGTTCGAACAACTCACCGAAGACGATCTCGCGCAGGCATGGCCCCTCCTTTCTCCCGAAGACCGGGTGGCCGGCTTTCGCATGCTGCGCCCCGAAGAGGCGGCAGACTTTTTTCTGACACGCAGCACCTACAGCCAGGTAACCATTCTGCAGGGCCTGAGCCCCAACGAAAGGCAACTCTGGCTGCGCCTGCTGCCGCCCGACGACGCCACCGACGTCATTCAGGAGGCGCCGGCCGAGCTACGATCGGAACTTCTGCTCTGCCTCGACGTAAAGACCCGCAACGAGGTAACCGGACTGCTTGCCTACGCCGAAGACGATGCCGGCGGCCTGATGAGCCCCCGCTTCGCTAGGCTGCGCCCCGAGATGTCGGTCGACGAAGCCATTACCTACCTGCGCCGGCAGGTGCGCGAGAAGCCCGAGACGATGAACTACGCCTACGTACTCGATCGCGAACAGCACCTGCTGGGCGTGGCGTCGTTACGCGAACTTCTCGCCTCAAACGGCACGAAGCGGGTAGAAGAAATCATGCAGCGCGACGTACTCGTCGCCACCGAACGAACCGACCAGGAAGAGGTTGCCCGGCTTATCGCGCAACACGACCTTGCGGCAATTCCGGTCGTCGACGAAGAGATGCACATGAAGGGCATCATTACCGTCGACGACATTCTCGACGTCTTCAACGAAGAAGCCACCGAAGACATCCAGAAGCTCGGTGGTATGGAAGCCCTCGACGTTCCCTATATGCAGACGCCGGTGCTTCCCCTGGTAAAGAAGCGGGTGGGCTGGCTCATGGTTCTCTTCGTCGGCGGCTCTCTCACCGCCACGGCCATGAGTCGGTTTGAAGACGCGATTGCCCAGGCGGTAATTCTCACCGTATTCGTACCGCTCATCATCGCCAGCGGCGGCAACTCGGGTTCACAGGCAACCACGCTGGTCATACGAGCCATGGCTCTCGGCGAGGTCAAGCTACCCGACTGGTGGCAGGTCGTTCGCCGTGAATTCAAGTCGGGCGTATTGCTGGGGCTGGGGCTGGGCGCCGTCGGCTTTCTGCGCGTGGCCGTCTGGGAGTGGCTTTTCGACAGCTACGGCCCCCACTACCTCAGGCTGGCCTTCACGGTGTCAATCAGCCTGCTCGGCGTCGTCATCTGGGGAACGCTGGCCGGCTCGATGCTGCCCTTTCTTCTGCGACGACTGGGGTTCGATCCGGCGAGCGCCTCGGCCCCCTTCGTAGCCACCATCGTCGACGTGTTCGGGGTGGTCATGTACTTTACGGTGGCCCAGCTGCTGCTGGCGGGCTCGCTGCTCTGACGATACGCAGAATTCGTCTCAGGCCGCGTCGGCACGATGCTTCGATCGGGCAACCCTTTCCTGAAGCGCGCCCGCGAACTCGTCGGGCGACCGATAAATCTTTATCGTACCGCGCACGAGAATGCTCAAGACCGACATGGCCATGGCCACGATAGGCGAGCGAACGAGAATGCTGTACGAGAGTATGCGCGAGCGCCAATGCTTCGACCAGGTCTCGACCGTTCGGCGCGTATTCCGATCATAATCGCTGGCCTGCCACGTATCGGCAAAGGCGTGAAAGTTGCCCATGAACAGCAGGCACGACCAGCTCATGCGAATGAGCGGCTCGACAAACTCAGGCCCGATGTATCCTCGATAGATCAGGTGAATGACCTGCGGTCCGGCAATGCGAACTTCCAACTCGCCCTGATTCCCCGTCCACCGTACGTGGTTCGGCCCCGTTTCAACGCAGAGAGAGGGGTCGAGGTCGGGATAGGAATAATGCTGAAAGGATGGCAACATCGTTTGACGATGGTAGCACGACAGGGCCGGCGCGGCCAGCCCGCGCTGTGCAGGCCGACGACTTCTCAGCGGGCTATCACGGCCAGGTGACGGAACGACCAGAACTTCTCGGCGTCGACGATGACGATGGTCGACCGCCCCTCGGGTGAGTCCTCGATACGGTAACTGGCCTCGCTGCGTGGCGGAACGAGGCTCGACACCCCACCCGGAACCTCGATGCGCTCGGTCTTGACCGTAGCGCGCACGAATCGACCTTCATCAATGGGGTGGTTCAATACGTATACCGCACCCCAGCCGAACAGGAAGCCGCCATCTTCACGAACCACTGCGTTCTGCGCCAGTTCGTCTTCGCTGCCCACGACGTACCAGACCCGGGTGGCGCTTTCTTCAAGTCGTTCAATACGCCGTCGCTGCGCCGCAATTTCATTTTCACGCCGCCCGAGCTCCAGCTTCTGCGTCGCAATGGTCGCACCCTGCGCGGCAAGCAGCCCGTCCATCTCGGTAAGGCGGGTTTGCAGGGTAATGATGAAGGCCTGCTTCTCTTCAAGCGTTCGGGAAAGGTCGCGAATGCGCCGTGTCAGCTCGGCAATGCGCACGCCTGCCTTCTCGTTCTGGTGCTCGAGCTCTTCGAGACGCTGCTGCTTGGCTTCCAGTGCCTGACGCAGGTTATCGATGTGTCGATGGGTCGCCTCGGTCACGGCGGCTAACCGTGCTGCTTCGCCGTCTTCCTTCGGCTGCAGGGCGACAATCTGCTCGTCGACGGCGGCCAGGTCTTCATTGATGTCCGTCAACGCCGTGAAGGTTTCGACGATGCGGCGCTCGCGTTCCCGCATTTCCTGGGTCAGGTGCGCTCGTTCCTGCACGAGCTCGGCATTTTCCTGCTCGAGTGCCGAAATTCTCTCGCCCTGGCACCCCGTCACCAGTACGAACGCCAGAATGGCCGAAGGGCCGACCGGAAACCAACCTTGCTTCATGACAACACGCTCCTGCGCAGCGGAAAAAGGCTGCCGATTCAGTGTACGCCCACAAAAGAACGGCGCAAGCCGCCACCCCTTTTTCTCTTCTTCAACGCTGCTCGTCGGAAGGCTGCATGCCCTCGAGCACGGGTAGAATGGCCGAAAGAGCGGCAGACAGGGCACGCACGTGCGTACGCCCCACCTCGCGCTCCAGCTCCCTTTCAATTTCACCGAGCACCGAAAGACCGTAGAAGATTGCCTCGGCACCTCGCCCCGTGAACCGTACCAGCTTCGCCCTGCGGTCGTGCGGGTCGGGCAGTCGTTCAACCAACCCCTCCTGCTCCATCTCGTCGACGACCTGGCCCACGGCTTGCTTCGTAACTCCGGCCCTGCCGGCGATATCGGTAATGCGACTTCCCTCGAATTCGATGTGGGGAATGAGCGCCGCGTGCGCGGGACGCATCACGAGCCCACGCCCTCCGGCGTTGACTCTGCGCATGGCCTCTTCGTTCAGCAGGCGGGCACACTTCAGCAGCAGCTGAGCCGCACTTGCCTGCTTTGCTTCGGCCAGACGTTCAAGCTGCCTTGTTTTCACGCTTCCCATGTTTTTCAGTAAAGCCTACTTTACTCATTTAGACAAGCATGCTTTACTTCCAGAAGGTAAAGTAAACTTGACCATCCACGGAGAGAATCAGATGGAAGCATCCATCATCTACGCCCCCATGGCTCGACCGCGCGGCCTGGCCCCACCCCGCCCGGTACCTTACCGTCGACGAAGGTCGAATGCACTACGTCGATGAAGGCCGGGGTCCGACCATTCTTTTCGTTCACGGAACGCCCACATGGTCTTTCGAGTACCGCCACCTCATTGCTCGCCTCAGTAAGGGTTACCGATGCATTGCCGTCGACCACCTCGGCTTCGGTCTTTCCGAGCGTCCGTTGGGCGCCGACTACAGGCCTGAAGCCCATGCAAGACGACTCGCACGCTTCGTCGACGCCTTGAACCTGTCTGCGCTCACCCTCGTGGCGCACGACTTCGGCGGGCCCATCGGCCTTCCGCTGGCGCTGGATTCGAAACGCCGCGTCATACGAATGGCGCTGCTGAATACGTGGATGTGGCCGCTCGACGACGACAAAAGCCTGTTTCGCAGTGCGCGCATGGCGGCAAGCGGGTTCGGGCGCTTCCTGTACCGCCGACTGAATGCGTCGCAACGTATGCTCATGCCCTCGTTCTACGGCGATCGGCGGAAGCTTACCCCGGCTCTTCACGCACAGTATCTGTCAGTTTTTCCCGATACGGCGGGTCGCGAGAAGGTACTCTGGGCCCTCGCACGGTCGCTGTCGGGCTCTCGCGCCCACTATGCGCGGCTGTGGGAAAAGCGAGCGGCGTTGAATCAAATACCCACGCTCCTGCTATGGGGCATGAAGGATAAGGCTTTCGGCCCGGGTTACCTCGCCAGGTGGAAGGAAGCCCTTCCCCAAGCCGAAGCCTGCGAAATCTCCGACGCAGGACACTGGCCCCATGAAGAAGAGCCCGAGCAGGTCGGGGCATGCCTTGAAGCTTTTCTTCGCAACACAGACTGAGCCCCGTCTCAGCGATCACCGAAGAAGATGGTGCGCTTTGGCAGTCGCCCGTCAAGCACGGCGAAATCATCTACCCATGGTAGGATTGAGGTATGCAGACAGGAGGTTAAGGAATGTCTCAGCGAAGACGGGTCAAGCGGGCCACCATCAGGCAACCTGAAACACTGAATTACGAAAAGTTTCCGCAACCGGCCGGAAGTTCGCCCGGTACGACATCTGCCACATCTTCAAGCGAGAAGCCCGAGGCCCCTATCGGGCGTGAAGAACGATAACGCTCGGCCCCCGATAAACGGCGCTCGGCGTTTTGCCGGGCGCCCGAGGGGCTTTCCAGCCACCCGTGACGCCCGCCTTGGTGTATTGGTTCGCACCGCCCCACCGTATCCGCACCCTACACCTGTCACGCATCGAAACGCTCCGTTCCGTCACGTATCGGCCTGCCGAGAGGAATTCCCGTGAAAACCGCCGGGCTTGCGGGCAAGGGCACGCTTCTTGCTCCTCGCCCAGAGCAATGGAAAACGCGCGATCCGCTCCCCAGACAACGGCAATGCGCCTGGCCACAGCGGCCGGCCCCGACGTCGCATTCGCCATTCGGCTGCTCGATACGTTAACGGCCGCCGTTATCGTTATCGATCGCAGCGCAAGTATCGTATACGCGAATCCCCGCGCGGTGGCCCTGCTCGGCCAGTCGGCCGACGCCATGCTGGGCGAGCCGCTTGCCACGGTCGTACCCGAAGCCGCACCCGAATTCTGGCACGACGCCGAGCCGTCTGAAGACGGGCATCGATTTCGTTGCGGCTACGAACGCCCGAACCGGGAACGCCTCAAACTGGGATTCAGCGTGTCGCCCTTCCGTTTCGACGGCGGCGAGCCCGACGCCGAATTTCAAACCCTGATCTTTCAGGATGTAACCGCGTTCGAAGCCCTGGCCGAAGAGCGCAATCGTCTTCTTCTGCTTGCCGCCGTCGGCGATACCATGCCGTCGATTCTGCATGAGCTGAAAAATCCGCTCGCCGCCATCACCACGGCCGTCGAGGTACTGCTCGAAGAGGTACCCGCCGGCGAAGTACAACGTCAGCTGCATGCCATTCTCGGCGAAACGCGCCGCATGAAGCTCAACCTCGATGGAATCGGCCTTGCCAGCGGCGACCTGCGTAGCCTTCGCTTCGAGGCGGTCGACTATGCGCTGCACGAAGTCTGCCGGATACTCGAACCCCAGATGAACTCCAAGGGCATTGCGGGCGGCTCGCACATCGAGACCCTGCCGCTGCTTCCGTTTTCGGCCGGGGTCATTCGTGCGATCGCCTTCAACCTCGTCAACAATGCCATACACGCCTGCCGCGCGGGCGATCGCATCAACCTCAGGGCCGCTCTGAAGCAGGGAGCCGTGCTCGAGCTGGAAGTCGTCGACACCGGAAGCGGCATGTCGCCCGAAGTTCTTGAACGGTGTCGCGAGCTCTTCTACACCACCAAATCAAACGGCAGCGGTATCGGGCTGGCCCTTTGCCGCCTGGTAACCGAAAAGGCGGGCGGCACCCTGACCATCGAATCAACCAAGGGCAAGGGTACAAAGGTAACCGTGCACCTGCCCATCGATCCTGCGGCCATGCCCTGACGGCCAGCGTTCCAAGGAGAGACCCAATGTCACGTATCGACGACCTCAATCGCACACTGCGGGCGCTGCAGTCGGGAACTCCCGACATCGAGGCGGCCGCGGTCATTTCGGAAGACGGCCTGGTCATTGCCAGCGCCCTTCCCCAACATATCGAAGAAGTTCGCGTGGCCGGAATGAGCGCGACCCTGCTCAGCCTGGGAACCCGCGCCGCCATGGAGCTGGGCCGGGGCTCGCTCGAGCAGGTTCTCATCAAGGGCGACAACGGATATGTAGTGATGAGCAATGCCTCGGCCGGCACCCTCTTGCTCGTACTCACCACCCATGACGCCAAGCTCGGCCTTATTTTCCTCGACATGAAGAAGGCCGTGTCCGAAATCGCACACATTCTCTGAGAGCAAGCCCATGCCAACCACAATTCTGTTCGACAACGGCGTTCACAAGAACATTCTTCTCGAAGATTTCGGTCACGCCCAGGCGGTGCAGGCCAACCAGCACCTGATCATTCACGGCAACGCGGGCATGATTCTAGACCCGGGCGGCCACAAGGTCTACAACAAGGCGATATCCGAAACCAATGCGCACCTGGGCAAGGCCCGTCTCGAATACATCTTTCTGTCTCACCAGGATCCCGACATCGTGGCCGCCGCCAACGGCTGGCTCATGACCACCGACGCCACGGCCTATGTCTCGTCGCTGTGGATTCGCTTCGTACCGCACTTCGGCCTCGATCACCTGGTCATAGACCGCCTGAAGCCCATCGCCGACGAAGGCATGCGCCTTCAGCTCGATGGCGCGGAACTGATCATCGTACCGGCCCATTTCCTGCACTCGGCGGGCAACTTTCAGGTATACGACCCGGTTTCGCGCATTCTTTACTCCGGCGATCTGGGCGCTTCGCTGGGCATGGACTATGTCTGGGTCAACGATTTCGACTCGCACATTCAGTATATGGAAGGCTTTCACAAGCGCTACATGGCCTCGAACCGCGCCATGCGGGCCTGGGCATCCATGGTGCGCGCCCTTGACGTCGATATCATCGCCCCCCAGCACGGGGCCATGTTCAAAGGTCCCGAAATGATCGGTAGGTTCGTCGACTGGTGCGAAAATCTCGAATGCGGAACCGATCTTCTTCCGACCTCGTTCACCCTGCCTGCCTGAGGAAAAAGATGCCGCTCGTACTCATACTCGAAGACGAGGCCACGCTGCGCGAATCGATGGTGCGGGGCCTGCAGAAGCTGCCGGGCATCGAGCTGGCAGAAGCCGGCACGGTCGAAGAGGCACTGCGCCTGCTCGACGGCGGTCTTCGACCGAACCTCATTCTTTCCGACATAGACCTGCCCGACCGCTCCGGCATCGAAATGCTGGGTGAACTGGGAAGCCGGAACATCAGGGTGCCCCTGGTCTACATTTCGGCGTACCTGAAAGCCTACGGATCGCAGATTCCCCGCCACGCCAATGTCGAGGTTTACGAGAAACCGATATCGCTGCAGGAGCTGCGTCGCATCGTTTCGGACAAGACCGGTTCGGCAGGCGAGGGCGAAGAGGCGGCCCCCTTCGGCGCCATCGACTACCTGCAGTTGGCCTGTCTGGGACGGCATTCGGTATCCATCGAAGTTCATCGACAAGGCAAACCGACCGCCCGCATTCAAATCGTGCAGGGCGAGGTATGGTCGGCCGAAGACGATGCGGGGCTGGGGTGGGACGCCTTTCGTCGTATTGCCTTCTCCATGAAGGGCAATGTCGCATGTCACGCGCTCAAGGAACCCGAGGGCTCGCGCACCATTCAGGGAAACTGGGAAGAGCTCTTGATGGAGGCGGCCCGGCAGACCGACGAAGAAGGCTGGAACGACGACGGCCGACACGGCGACGCCGAAGACGGAATCGACCTGCTCACCGATTTGCAGCTCGAAGACGCGCAGTTGGTCGAAGCCGAGCAGGTCGAAGACGCCGACGAATATGAGGCACTCTGGGACGAGGGCGTGAAAGCGCTGCTCGACAAAGACCATGAGCAGGCCTACGAAATCTTCACCCGCGCGGCGGCCCTGCGGCCCGACGACAGAAAACTCGAGGCCAACCTGGCCCGCCTGCGCGAAATGGGCTTCGGCAAATCCGAGCCCGAGGCAGGATAACGCATGACGACTCGCATCTGCATCACCAGCCAGAAAGGCGGCGTCGGCAAGACGACGGTTTCGTTGAATCTGGCCGTCGCCCTCGCCGAACGCAATCGGCGCACCCTGCTCGTCGACCTCGACCCGCAGGGGGGCATCGGACTCTCACTGGCCCGCGGCGACACGGCCTTCGGCGGGTTGGCCGAGCTGCTCATGGGCGAAATTGAGCCGAAACAGGCCGTTACCCCGACAAAGCTCGACACCCTTTCGATGCTCACGCGCGGACGCCTCGACCCCGTCGACTACTGCGAATACGAGCAGGCGCTCTTTCAACCGGGTACGCTCGCCGAGGCACTGGCCGGCGTTGAAGAAGGTTTCGACTACGTCATCGTCGACACACCTGCGGGTGTGGGCATGGTTACCCGCGCCGCCCTGCGGGCGTCGCACTTCGCCCTGCTGGTCTTTCAGGCCGAATCGCTTACCCTGCGATCGGTATCGCAGGCGCTGCGCGTCATTGAGCACGTGCAGTCGAATGAAAACCCCGCGCTGCAGCTGGCCGGCATTCTGCCCACCATGGTCGAAAAGCACAAAGACAACTCGCTGGCCGTGCTGGGCGACTTGTGGAGCGGCTTCTCGGGGGTTCTCGACACCGCCATACCCCGAGCCGAAATCTTCGCAGAGGCCAGCCGCAAGGGCTTGCCGGTAGCCTTTCTCGGCGGTCGACCTTCGCCGGAGGCACGCCGTTTCGACATGCTTGCGGCCGAAGTTGAAAACACAGTTCTGCGGCTGACAAAGACGAAGGAGCCCGAAAGCAATGAAGAACGCCAACTTCTCTGAATCGCCGGACCTCAAGCAGGCTGCCGCACTCAGCCGTCGCCTGCGTCCCGATGAGCACACCGGGCAGTCGGGCGGCGAGGCCGAGAGCGCCCCCGCCACCTACACCGGGTTCCGTGCGACCGGTGTCAAGTACGGTTCCCGCCTTGCCGAAAGCGGCACCGACATCGCCCCCGGCCTGGTCGAACCCGACCTGCATGCCGGCGATTACGGCCCCGATTCCTGGGAGAGCCTGCTTCGCTGGACCCTGCAGCTTACGAACGCGCATTCGGCCTTTCTCATCGACGGGCAGGGCCTGGTCGTGACGGCTGTGGGCGAACTCGGCGCCGAAGAGGCAGAAGCCGTCGGGGCACGATTGCTCGGCGCCCTCTCGCAGGCGGCGCATCTGCCCGAAAACGGTGCGCCGCTGCCGACGGTATGCATCGGCCTGAACGGCAGCTGGCTGAACGGCTTCAGTGTACCGACTGCCGACGATACCACCCTGACTCTGGGCGCCTACGGCGAAGCCCCCTTGGCCGACAGGCTCAGGAAACACATCGAGGGCGCGCTTTCGAAACTTATTGCGGGCTGAGAAATCGCCCGCCGACTTCAGCGGCAGTGCATTGTTGCCGGTAGGGAAAGGTGCTAGGCTTTTCTTTTACCCCTGATGTCGCATGAAGCAACTCCTGGGCGATGCCGATACCGAAAACCTGCTGTCGCTGATCGACATGCTCGTTGCCTCGACGCCGGTGGGCATCGCCGTGCTCGACAATGAACTTCGCTACCGCCACGTCAACGACATTCTTGCCGCGGCAAACGGACTTCCGGCCGAGAGGCATCTGGGCAAGCGCTTCAGCGAGGTGCTGCCCGACTATCCCGATACGCTGAGACTCGAAGAGCTTGCTCGCCGGGTACTCACAACGGGAAAACCGATTCTGGGAATTCCCCTCGAAGGAATTTCTCCATCGGCCGACCCTGGCGAGGAATCGCGCATCCGGTACTGGATTGACGACATTCATCCCTGGCAGACCCAGAGCGGAAAGCGGTTTCTCGTCGTCACGGTTCGCGAGGTAACCGAACAGCGCGAAAAGGCCCGCACCCTGCACGACCTGCAGATTCTGCACGACATCAGCCAGGCACTGGCGGGCGCCCTTACCGAAGAAGACGTGGCGCGCGTCGTCAGGC
>JAWLBW010000003.1:0-49265 GCA_041687475.1 bacterium | reverse complement strand
GGTTCCCAGGGCCTTTTCCCACGTAACCCAGGACTTACGTCCTGGGCTTAGCATAAGCCGGCCCTCCGGGCCTCAGCACTTAATCCGGAAACCAGTCATTAGAGTCGACGCAGGACATTGCCTGAAAATGTGATCAATGATCAGCCTCTCAGGGGGCACGTGCGACAAGCGGGGTCACGGTCGGGGGTAAACCGTGCACCCGTGCAGCACGCGCCGTGGTCCGAAAGTCCGAAAGTCTGAAAGTCTGAAGATCTGAAGGTCTGAGAGTCTGAAGCTCCGAAGGTCAACCCGTGCAGCACGCACCGCCGTTCGCCGTCTGCCGTCCGCCGACCACCGAGCAGCACGTTCAGAACGGTATCGTGGGGTCGTCGTCGCCGAGGGGCATGACGAGCTGCACGTCGACGTGACACTTGGGGTGCAGGCGCAGCCTGGGCCATTGGCGCCGGGCGGCGTAGAGGGCCGCTTCCAGCATGAGCCGCCGCTGCTCGTCGAGTCGCCGCGATTCGGCCTCGTATTGTTCCCGCTCGCGGTCGGAGAGGGCCCGTCGCGCCGATTCGCTCAGGCAGGGCAGCGAGCGGGGCAGGTGACGCCGCAGGTAGGTCTGCAGAAAGGCAAGCTGCTCGGGCTCGAGCCCGTCTTCATGGCTCAATCCGTAGCGCACCGGGGCAATGCCCGGACCCGATACGAGCGGAAGCATGTATTGCGGCTGCGCGCCGCCTGCACGATTGCGTTTCAAGCAGATTCTACGAATGAAAGCCGGAAAACCCTTCCGGCAGAGTCACGAAGTGCCGTTCACGCGACCGCGAACCGCACGTTGCAGAGCCGATAATATGGCACAAGCCGGCGCCCGGTGCAAGAAGCGCCTTCGCGCAGAGTTGGTCACCGTGGGCAGGGCTGTAACGTGGGTTCCCACCTCGGCCATGGATAATAGGTAGTTGAGCATTGGCCATTGGGCATCGGGCATTCGGCGTAAGCAAAGCTTACGCCGCTCCCACCCAGTCGCGCACGTTCTTGACGCCGTCGCGCACGGCCAGCACGAGCATTTCGTCGAGAATGCGGGCGATGGTGCCGGGGCCGCCGTAAATGAAGCCGGTGTACACCTGCACCAGCGAGGCCCCGGCCTTCATTTTCTCGACCGCGTCCTGGCCGGTGAAGATGCCGCCGACGCCGATGATGGGTGTCTTGCCGGCGGTTTGCCGGTGCAGAAAGCGAATGACCTCGGTCGACCGGGCGGTGACCGGTCTCCCCGAGATTCCCCCCGCGCCCAACGCTTCGACGGCAGGCGCCGGGGTGCGAAGGCCCTCGCGTGAAATGGTTGTATTCGTGGCGATGAGGCCGTCGACGTGTACTTCGCCCAACAGGTCGACGATCTCGCCGAGCTGGCTGTCGCTGAGGTCGGGCGCAATCTTGAGCAGAAGGGGTTTGGGGCCGGTTCCACCCGAAAGGGCGCGCAGTCTTTCGCCCAGGCCCGCAAGCAGATTGCGCAGCGGTTCCTTTTCCTGCAGGGCACGCAGACCGGGGGTGTTCGGGCTCGACACGTTCACGACCAAATAATCGGCCAGATCGTGCACGGCGTCGAGGCTTGCCAGGTAGTCGTCAAGCGCCGCCTCATTCGGCGTGATCTTCGATTTACCGAGGTTTATGCCGAGGGGAACGGGCACCTGCTTGCCCCGCAGGTTGTCGGCCAGGGTTTTCGCGCCATGGTTGTTGAAACCCATGCGGTTGAGCAGCGCGCCGTCGGGCGGAAGGCGGAAAAGACGCGGCGGCGGATTTCCCGGTTGCGGAAAGGCCGTGACCGTACCGACTTCGATATAACCGAACCCCAGCGCCGCCAGCGCGCGCGGGTGCTCGCCGTCCTTGTCGAACCCTGCAGCCAGTCCGACCGGGTTGGGAAACCGCAGCCCGAAGCACGTGGTGGTCAGCCGCTCGTCGTGGCGGGTGAAACGTCGTTCCCAGGCGTGCCGCAGTGGTGGAAAGGTTTCGGCCATGCCGAGAGCGCGGTGGCCGAGTCCGTGCGCGGTTTCAGCGTCGAGCTTGAAAAGCAGGGGCCTGAGTGCGTCATACATGTGGAAAACCCGGAAGGAAAGCAGAGTGCAGAAGGCAGAGTGTATCAGAAGGGGCCGAGTGTCGCACGGACGGCCCGAACGACAAACATGGGTTGGTGCCCATGCCTGTAAACGACAGAGGCATGTCGAGCCCCCGGTTCGCGATAGGAGCCGGAAAGCGCGCGGCAACGAAGCGCCGTGCTAGAGTGGCGGAAAATACCATGTGAGGAGAAGTTTATGAAACGCGTACTCGCCGCTCTGGCGATATCGGCGATGATCACGGGTACCGCGCACGCGCAGCAACAGCAGCGTGCCCAGGGAACGCAGGATGGAAGAGGCATGAGCCGCATGGACGATGACATGCAGGGGGGCAAGCGCACCCGCATGCGCGGCCAGATGCGCGGGGCCCAGATGCGCGGGGCTATGATGCGTGGAGGCATGAGCAGCTTCTCGCATCCGGTGCTCGCCAATGCCGAAGAACTGGAGCTGACCGACGAACAGTTGGGCCGAATCATGCGCCTGCAGCAAGACTACCGCGCACAACGGCAGGAAATGCGCCGCTCGATGATGACCTCGATGCACGGCATGTCGGCCATCATCATGGATCCTGCGGCCGACCGCGATGCCGTTACCGAGCAGGTCGAGGCGCACAACGAAGCATACCAGCAGTGGGCCCGCAGCTTGTGGGAAGAGCGCGAAGCCGTCATGCAGGCGCTGAACGATCAACAACGCGAAAAGTTGCAGCAGGAAATGCAGCAGTGGATGTCGCGCATGGGCGCCGGCGGCATGGCACGGCGCTGATACCGAGCGTGGGAAATACTGGGGTAAGTGGCTGGCCCTAACCGGTTCGAAGTGCTGAAGCTGTTCTGCGCTCGATCGCGGTGAACCCGGGCGGAACCAGCCGGGTAGCAAGGTCGATCGTTCGGGTGAATCGGTCAGCCCTTGCCGCCGGCGAGGGCCTTGGCCGGTTCGCGGGGCACGACGCGCAGGCGGGGGCCTGTGCCTTCGTCGAGGGCGCCCGTTTCCGGCCCGACCGGCGCTTTTTCGCCCAGCATGCGGCTGACGGCGCGTTCGATGCTTTCGCGATCGACGCTCTCCGACTTTTCGAGCACGTGGCGCTGCGGCTGGCCGATGGGAATGTTCTTGTACATCAGCTGGGTGTAGGCAATGACCTCGGCCGAGGTGAAGAAGTAGCCCTGGTTCTTGTGAATTTCGGTCCAGTAGTCGACGCGAAAGTGCTCTTCGGCCTTGCGCTCGCCTTCAAGCAGTCCGTGCTCGTAACCCTGGCGCCATACCCTGTCGTCCTGTGCGCGAACCTGCCCGTCGGCCTGCCGGAGACCTTCCAGTACCCCCTCGCGAAACGCCTGATCGCGATACTTCGCATGCAGGCGTTCGGTGTCGTCGGCCACGCGGGCCCGCGCCTCGAGCGCGGCCTCGCGTTTCAACAGCCTGCGTTGCCGCCTGCGCAGCACGAGTACCTCGAGCCGCGAGAGCACCAGCGCCAGGCCCAGTGCAAGGGGAACGAGAACGTTTGGCAGGGAAACTTCAGGCATTGTTACAGAAAAAATTGCAAATTCTGAAATTCTGTATATGATGGTCCTTTCCGCCTCATCAGAGGCGTGACGGTCGGATCATACCACAAGTGCCGGGGCACAAGGTTGCCGGCCGACGAAATGGCGGCATTCGCACCCGGAATTACGGTGCAGGCCGTCGGTGGGCACAGCGGTTCTACGGTCGAGCAGGAACATTTCTGCGAGGGAGAAGAACGATGCACTACGAAATCTACACGCGGGAAGAGGGTCCCCAGGTCGAGCGCATCATGCTTACGTTGATGGATCGCCATCAACCCTTCGTCGAAATCAGGGTCGACGACGCGCAGGCCCTGAGCCTCGAAAACGAAACCGGCCAGTCGCTACCGCTTGTCATGCAGGGCGAGCGCATGATCGGCGGGTTTTCCGATCTGGTCAATCACCTGCGTCATCCCTCGCGAACGCGCTTTACGTTTCCGCTCGGCGCAAAGGGCAGAGACTCGTTTTCCCAGCCGAGATAATCGGCGCATCGGAAGGTGCGCACGTCGGTTCCCGGTGCAATGCGGGGGGCTTCACCCCGCTTGCTTGCCGTGTCGAATCGGCAGGCGTGGTCGACGCGTTCGAAATGCATGCACGATAGACAATTTGCCTGCTTCACAACCCCTCATCCCTTGCGGCGGTAAGTACTCTACAGCATACACGCAGGCGGCGGGTAGCGTCCACGCGCCCGGTGCCGACGGCCGCCGCATCGGCCCAGAGCCGTCTCAGACCTTCAGCTTTTCCGGATCGTAACCCAGGTAGGGCGCCAGCCAGCGCTCGACCGTGTTGATTTCCATGCCTTTGCGTCGGGCGTAGTCTTCGACCTGATCGCGGCCGATGGTGCCGACGTTGAAGTAGCGTGACTCGGGATGCGCGAAGTACAGACCGCTCACGCTGGCGCCCGGATACATGGCGAAGGTCTCGGTCAGGCGAATCGAGGCATTGCGCTCGGCATCGAGCAGCTCCCACAAGGTGGCCTTTTCGGTGTGGTCGGGGCTTGCCGGGTAGCCCGCGGCCGGCCTAATGCCGCGGTACGCTTCGCGAATGAGCGCTTCATTGTCGAGCCGCTCATCCTTTGCGTAACCCCAGAACTCCTTGCGCACCAGCTCGTGCAGGGTTTCGGCGAAGGCTTCGGCCAGCCGATCTGCCAGGGCCTTGGCCATGATTGAATTGTAGTCGTCGTGGTCGCGATCGAAGACTTCGACCAGCGACTCGAGCCCCAGCCCGGCGGTCACGGCGAACCCGCCGACGTAGTCGGCCCTGCCGCTTTCCTTGGGCGCGACATAGTCGGCCAGGGCAAGGTTGGGCTGGCCCGAGGTCTTGTCGGCTTGCTGGCGCAGGGTGTGCAGGACCCTGTGAACCTGCTTGCGCCCGTCGTCGCTGTACAGCTCGATGTCGTCGCCCGTGCTGTTGGCCGGCCAGAAGGCGATGACTCCCGAAGCGCTGAGCAGCTTTTCGCCGATGATGCGATCGAGTAGCCGCTGTGCGTCGTCGAACAGCTTGCGGGCTTCGGTGCCCACGGTGGCGTCGTCGAAAATCTTCGGATACCGTCCCCTCAGCTCCCAGGTGTGGAAGAGGGGCGACCAGTCGATGCGCTCGCGCAGCTGCGCCAGCGGAAAGTCGACCAGCGTTTTTGTACCCAGGAACGACGGCTTGACGATATCGACCTGCGACCAATCGAATTTCGCACGGCGTTCACGCGCTTCCTCGAGCGAGAGCAACTTGCGCTGCTGCTTGTTCTGGTGCAATTCACGCAGCCCCGCGTACTCCTGGCGCGTGTCGCGAACGAATTCGTCCTTGAGGTCCCTGCTGAGCAGGCGCTGCACCACGTTCACGCTGCGCGAGGCGTCGAGCACGTGTACCGTGGGGGCCGTATAGACCGGTTCGATCTTCACGGCCGTATGCGCCCGCGAGGTCGTGGCGCCGCCGATGAGCAGGGGAATCTTGAAGCCCTGGCGCTCCATTTCCTTCGCCACGCTCACCATCTCGTCCAGTGACGGCGTAATGAGGCCGCTCAGGCCGATGGCGTCGGCCTTCTCGGCAACGGCGGTTTCGAGAATTTTCTGGGTCGGCACCATGACGCCGAGGTCGA
Source organism: bacterium (assembly GCA_041687475.1). GTDB lineage: Bacteria > J088 > JAWLBW01 > JAWLBW01 > JAWLBW01 > JAWLBW01. The sequence goes on along the minus strand of JAWLBW010000003.1, from coordinate 43,560 downwards.
CAACGCGATAATTATTGCACGACAGCACGACTCCGACGATGTTCTTGCCGATGTCGTGTACGTCGCCCTTCACCGTCGCCATGACGATGGTGCCGGCCTCGCGGGCGCCCCCCTCGGCCTTCTCGGCTTCGAGATAGGGCATGAGGTAGGCCACGGCCTTCTTCATGACGCGGGCGCTTTTGACCACCTGGGGCAGAAACATCTTGCCCGAGCCGAACAGGTCGCCCACCACGTTCATGCCCGCCATGAGCGGACCTTCGATGACCTGCAGCGGACGCTCGAATTTCTGCCGCGCCTCTTCGGTGTCTTCGTCGATGTAATCGACCACACCCTTGACCAAGGCATATTCGAGTCGCTTTTCGACCGAGGCTTCACGCCAGGCTTCGACCTTGCCCTCTGCGGTGCCCTCGCTCTGCTTTACCTGTTCGGCAAAGGCAATGAGCCGCTCGGTGGCGTCGGGGCGCCGGTTCAGAAGTACGTCTTCGACCAGCTCGAGCAGATCCTTGGGAATTTCTTCGTACACGCCCAGCATGCCGGCGTTGACGATGCCCATGTCGAGCCCGGCCCTGATGGCGTGATAGAGAAAGGCCGAGTGCATGGCCTCGCGCACCGGGTTGTTGCCGCGGAACGAAAAGGAAATATTGCTCACGCCGCCCGAGACATAGCAGTGCGGCAGGGTTTCCTTGATGATGCGGGTGGCTTCGATGAAGTCGACCGCATAATTGTTGTGCTCATCCATGCCCGTGGCAACGGTGAGAATGTTCGGGTCGAAGATGATGTCTTCGGGCGGAAAGCCGACTTCGTCGACCAGAATGCGGTAGGCCCGCGTGCACACCTCGACCTTGCGATCGCGGGTGTCGGCCTGGCCCTTTTCGTCGAAGGCCATGACCACCACGGCTGCGCCGTAGCGGCGAATCACACTTGCCTGCTGCTTGAACGACGCTTCGCCTTCCTTGAGGCTGATCGAGTTCACCACACCCTTGCCCTGAATGCAGGCGAGCCCGGCTTCGAGCACCTCCCACTTCGAAGAGTCGAGCATGATGGGCACCCGCGAAATGTCGGGTTCCGAGCCGATGAGGTTCAGGAACTTGACCATGGCGGCCTTGCCGTCGAGCATGCCCTCGTCAAGGTTGATGTCGATGATCTGGGCGCCGTTTTCGACCTGCTGGCGGGCGACGGCCAGTGCGCCTTCGTAGTCGCCGCTGAGAATGAGTCGGGAGAATTTCGGCGAGCCGGTCACGTTGGTGCGCTCGCCCACGTTGATGAAATTCTTCGACGGGTCAAGCACCAGGGGCTCGAGGCCGCTCAGGCGCATGTGCCGCTCGAGATCTGGCACCACGCGCGGCTTGTAGTCCTTTACGACTTCGGCGATGCGGCGAATGTGTTCAGGGGTGGTGCCGCAGCAGCCGCCGACCATGTTGACCAGGCCCGCTTCGGCAAATTCACGCAGGAAGCCGGCCATTTCGTCGGCCCCCTGGTCGTACTCGCCGAATTGATTGGGCAGACCGGCGTTGGGGTACACGGTTACGTAGGCATCGGCAATGCGCGAAACATCTTCGAGGAAGGGGCGCATTTCCTTCGCCCCCAGCGAACAGTTCAAGCCCACGCTCAGCGGGCTGCTGTGGCGCACCGAATACCAGAAAGCCTCCGACGTCTGCCCCGAGAGCGTGCGCCCGCTGCGGTCGACGATGGTGCCGCTGATCATGATGGGCAGCTCGACGCCCTTCTCGCGAAAGACTTCGTCGGCGGCAAAGAGCGCGGCCTTGGCGTTGAGCGTATCGGTAATCGTCTCGATGAGCAGCAGGTCGACGCCGCCGTCGATGAGGCCCCGTACCTGTTCGGTATAGGCGGTCACCAGATCCTGGAAGGTAACGGCGCGAAAGCCCGGATCGTTTACGTCGGGCGAGAGAGAGGCAGTGCGGGTCGTCGGCCCCAGGGCTCCGGCGACATAGCGGGGCCGACCGTCGTTCTGCGGCAGAAAGGCCTCGACGGCCTCGCGGGCCAGCCGGGCGCCGGCCACGTTAAGCTCGTACGAAAGTGCCTCCATCCGGTAGTCGGCCATCGAGACCGAATTGCAGCTGAAGGTGTTCGTCTCGATGATGTCGGCGCCGGCTTCCAGATAAGCCCGGTGAATGTCGCGAATGACGTCGGGCTGCGTCAGGTTCAGCAGGTCGTTGTTACCGCGTACGTCGACCGGGTGATCTTTGAAACGCTCGCCGCGGAAGGCGGCCTCGTCAAGACGATGGCGTTGGATCATGGTGCCCATGGCGCCGTCGAAGATCAGAATGCGTTCGGCAAGCTGACGATGAATCGGGTGCGACTGAGAAGAGCGCGACTGGGTCATGACATCCTTTCGTGACAGAGGCTGAATCCTCTATTTTCCCACTTCTACGTCGGATATGCCAAAGGATCGGCGACCGACATGGTCGGGTATTGAGCGCTCAAGATTCGGCAAACCGGCTTGCCGTGCGGTCGCGAAAGAAGGTATGCTTACTGCCCGGAAGACGTTCCCGGCCTCTACGGGCGAGCGTCGTCTGCTTTCGTCGATGGGGCGCAACCCGCGCACCCTCTGCAAAAACCACCTTCCGTGTATACTGAGATTATGCGTCGAGTTGTTACGCTGTTTGCGTTTGCATTGATACTGGTTGCCGCCTGCGACAGCCAGCCGAAGAAGTCGGCCAAGGACATGACGCTTTCGCTCGGCAGAGCGGTATACGGCATGAACAAGGCTGTGAACTCCAGGCAATTCGACCAGGCCCGCCCATACGTGGCCGACGAGGCGCTGCCCGCATTCGAGCAGCTGACCGGCGGTCTGGCCGAGCGGCGATACGACTCGGTCGTTGCCGCGGGCGAGCCGAAAATCGACTTCCTCAAGGGAAAAGCGCGGGCGCCGATCAATTATCTGGAAGCAACAAAGCGCACGGGTCCCGGAAAGGCGCCGACCGCCCGCGAGGTTGATCGCCATGAGCACCTGTGGCGGTACGAAGGTGGTGAATGGCGCTGGTACGGTCCCGTATCTTCCAACTGAGCGTCCTTCTTTTTGCATGCTTTCTTCCGTCGTGCAGCCGCAACGGTCTGCTGCGCGACGGAAGCCTCAATGAAAAATTCGTACGCGACGTGGCCGCCCGCACCGCAGAGGTGCGCGGTCTGCCGTTGCGGGGCCCCCTGCCGATTGAACTGGTGGAAGCGGGCGAGCTGCGCGGTGAGCTCATCGCCAGCATCGAGCGCGATGTCGGCGCTGAAACACTTGCGGCCGAGGAAGCGCTTTACCGGGGCCTGGGCCTGCTGCCGGCCGATCTTTCCCTGCACGATGTGCTCGTCGATCTGCTTACCGAACAGACGGCCGGTTACTACGACACCGAACAGCGAGTCATGCGCCTCGTCGACGGCAACACCAGCCTGGGGGGAATGCTCGACGTTCTCGGTACCGTCCTTCAGCGCGACATCGGCGGCGAGTTTCTGCTGGCCCACGAGCTGGCCCACGCGCTCAGCGACCAGAACTTCGACCTGCGGGCCTACATGCAACCGGTCGGCAACAGCGACGCCGATGCGGCGCGAAGCGCCTTCGTCGAGGGCGAGGCCATGCTGGTCGGCCTGTACTACGTCATCGGCAAGCCGCTTCGCAAGGTGGCCTGGGCCGCCCATGCCGAGCATGAAGAAACCGGGTGGAATGCGGCGCCCCCCTTTCTCAAGCGTCAGCTTCTCTTTGCCTACGGCGAAGGGCTGCGGTTTGTCATGGCGCTGTACAACCGCGCCGGGACCGCCGCTCTGAACCGTGCCTACGTACGTCCGCCGCGCTCGACCGAGCAGATTCTGCATCCCGAAAAATACCTGAACGAGAGCGATGAGCCCGTCGTGGTGGCCGTGCCGCCTCCGTTGCCTGAATGGCAGGGGGCCCGCGCGGTTACCGATGACACATACGGCGAACTGGGAGTGCTTGCCTTACTGGAGCAGGACCTGGGGTTCGAACAGGCACGCATTGCCGCCGAAGGGTGGGGCGGCGACCGCTATGGACTGTATGCCGTGGCGGGTGAAGCACCCGGTATCGGCTTTGCGTGGGATACGGTCTGGGACGACGAACACCATGCCCGCGAATTCGCCGACCGTATTTCGCGGCTGCTGGCCGGCCGGTTCGGCGAGTCGGCCGACGGCAGCTGGTCGGGAGAACGCGGTCGGGCTTCGCTCATGCGAGCCGATTCACGTTCGGTCGGTATTCGCCTGTTTTTACCCGGGCCCTGACTTCTACGACCGCGCTCGAACGGCTGTCGACCGCGCTCGTACCGGGCTCAGACCATGCCGGCGCCCGCGAGGGCGCCGCTGCCGGCCAGCACGCGCTGGGTGCTTGCCTTGCGCTTGTCGGTGAACTCCGAAACCACCTCGAGAATCTGCGGGTGGGTCAGAATGAGCTCGTTGAACACGGCTTTGGGCAGCTTGAAGAAGCTCGCCGACGAAAGGGCGGCAACGGTGGCCGTGGTCTTCTGCCGCAGCAGCAGCGACATTTCGCCGAAGAACTCGCCGTCGTTCAGGGTGGCCAACTCGACTTCCTTTCCGTCGATGTTTTTCGTCACGCGCACCGAACCGCTCATGATGAGGTACAGGCCGTCGCCTTCGGTGCCTTCCTGAATGACGACGGTGCCCTTGGGCACTTCGGTGTGCTCGAAGCGTCCGGCCAGTTCCTGCTTCTCATGCTCCTGAAACGGCTGGAAGAGGGGGCTGATGGCCAGCAGCGTCTTCATGACCCGCTCGCGGTAGAATTCGAGCATGACCTCGCGCACGCGGGGGTAGCGAGCAATCATGGCGTCGAGTTTGTCGCGGCTGAACTCGAGCACCTCGAGTTCGGTACGTGCCATGACCGAAGCCCGCCGGTCGGAGTCGGCCAGGAAGGCGAACTCGCCGAAGAAGTTGCCCTCGCTCAGTTCGGCCACCTCGACCTCCTGTCCGCTCGGGTCCTTCTTGGTTACCACCGCCGTTCCGCGCGTAATCACGAAGAACGAGTCGCCGTGATCGCCCTCGCAGATGATGAGATCGTTGGGTTCGTACACCAGCAGCTGCAACTGGTCGATGATGTGAATGAACTCGTCGCGCGTAAGGTGCGAGAAGAGGGGAATGCTCGGAATCTGGGAAAGAATGTCTTCGCCGTCGACATCGAGATCGTCGTCGGCCCCAAGAATGATTTCGTCGTCGGTTTCGGCTACCGGGGCGGCTTCTACGGCAGCCGGTGCAGGCGCGGACGGGGCCGCAGCCGGTGCCGGGGCCTCGGCCGGGGCCCCGGCCGGTGTTGCCGCCGCAGGCTTCTTGCGGAACTGTTCGAGTATGTCGAGGCTTGCTCCCTTGACCCCGGCGGCCGTATCGCCGCCGCCCGTTTCCCGCTCGCGTTTGGCGTAAAGGCCGGCCAGCATTTCCTGTATCTCTTTCTCGTTGGGGTCGAGACTGAGAATCATCTTGCTTACGCTGATGGCGTTTACGAGAAAGCCCTGGGCGGCGTAGAGGCGCGCGGCCTGCTTGTACGAAGCGATCGCGTTGTTCTTGTCGTTGACCTTGCGAAAGCAGTCGCCCAGCTTGACCATCGACTTGACGTCGCGTTTGTCTGTCTTGACGACGGTTTCAAGAAGTTTGATGGCGTCCTTGATCTTGCCCTTCAGATACAGGGCGTTGGCGTCATCCTTCAGCTTGCGGGTATCTACGGCCATGGTTTCTACTGCAGGAACGGTTTGGTATTCGGGTGCCTGACACATAAGCATAGCACCAGTGTCGCCGGTATGCAGGTTCGTACGGTGAAAGCGCTTACGAAGGGCCGCGCAAACCTTGAAGATACCGGGGCTGGCGTTCCGGTAAGCCCACGGGTACTTTGTTAGTACGGTTGTTCAATGGAAACAGATACCTTTCTGGTCACACCCGCCAATACGCTGGCCTATCAGGGCGTCAGCGCCTGTGTGGCGGGCGACGAATATTTCCGGCGTATTCTTCTCTGCGGCCCACAGGGCAGCGGAAAGTCGACGCTCGTGCGTCGGGCGAGAAAAATCGCGGCTGAAGCAGGGCAGAACGACATCTGTTTCGAAGACCCGCTCGTTCTACCCCTTCCCCACGGCGGCTATGGCGATAAGCGCCTGATTGCGGCGCTTGACGACGAGGCCTCCGATGCGGGCGCAATCAGGCAACGCTTTCAGCAATTGGGCGGACGTATTGTTTCCGTGGCCATGGAAACCGAAATCGTGCATGCCGTGGCTCGTGAAACGGCGGCGGCTCTATCGCTGGTCGTCGACCCCGAAGCCCTGGCTACGTTGGTTGAACGGCTGCAGACGCCGGCCCGTGTCATCGGCGCCCTGCAGCGCCTGCAGGCCGAGGCCGCGCTGCGAGGCAAGCGGGAAATCGACACGCTTTTCGCGTTGCGCGTTCTGGGCGACTATCTTTACCCCGGTTGAGGAAGGTATGCGTCGCTTCAGCGCCCGGTTGTTGCCGCGTATGGTGGGGCTTCTGCTTTTGCCGGTCATCGTAGCGGCGGGCTGTACGCACCGCATGCTGGTTACGTCGGACCCGCCCGGCCTGCCCGTTACGTGGAACGGAGCCGCCGTGGGGGTTACGCCGCTTGCCGTCGAAGACGATGAGGCGTTCGCCCTGAACCGGCTGCAGGTGGGCGAAAGCGTTACGTCCGTTACGCGGCTGGTGCCTGCCGATCGGGCGTTTGCGCGTACGGGTGTGGCGGCGCTTGCGCTGCCGCTGAACGGGGTGTTTCTGCTGGCCGGCCCCACCGTCGCGACATTCCTGTTGCCGGTAAGTGCCCTCGTTACCGCCTGGGCTTCGGTCGGCACGCCCGATCGGGTGCATGTCGTGCGGGCGTTGTCGGGGCAGCCGATAGGCGAGGGCGTCGAAGAGCCGCCCTTCGCGCTTGAATACCTTTCCGGCGATGCCGTATTTCCGGCAGGCACCGAGGTGGGCACCGCCGTCGTCGACGGAAGCAAAGTACGCTATATTACCGAGCGCCGCCCCTTCGCCTTCAGCCTGAACTACCTGGGCATCGACTTTCAGCGCGACGTCTTCGGCAGCGACCCCTACCTGTCGACCGGTCTCGAGCTTGAATGGCTGCCCATGCCCAGGCTCGGAATCGGCGCCGGCCTTTCCCGCACCATCGTGCGAGGATACCTCGAAGACGAAAGATTTCTGGTCGATGACGGCACGGGCGAGCGCACGCGTCTTTCCGAGTGGCGGGCCGGGCTGTTCAGCCGGTACCGCCAACCGCTTCTGCATTGGGACGGTGTCACCGGCGGTCTCGACGCCACGGCTTCGCTGGGGGCCGAGGTGGCCTGGCAACAGATTACCGGCGCGCTTGCGTTGCGGCGTGCCCTGCTTCTGCCCTACGGCGAAGCGGGCCTCGACGCGCAGATCACGCTGCCTGTCGTATTGTTCGCGGCGCTTCGCTACTACCCCGACACGAGCGGCGAAACCACCCGCCGTTTCGTGCCCGCTACCCGCCTGAATGTCGGCATGCGCGTTCTTTTCTGAAGCGTGGCGGCAGGCAAAGCGTTCCCGGCCGACGCCCCCGATTGGCGAGGCGCTCGTTCTTGCCCCGACAGTGACACCGGTATCTCATTCGACCGCGTGGAAATCGGGCACATTCGTCGTTGCTGCATCGGGGCGAGGCCCGAAACGCCGACCGGTTATTTGACAATTCGGTTACTGCTGAATATTCTGTACGCCAAACCTTTGGAAGCCCGGAGAATGCCCCGTGCGTACATTCGTGAAGTCGATCCTTGCCCTCACCCTTGCTCTATCGACCTTTGCCGCCGGTTGTCGCGGCTATAATGGCGATGAAGCCCTCCAGGAAGATTCCGAACGCCTTGTCACCCAGGGCAAGAAGTACCTCAGCGAAAATCGCTGGGGACAGGCCAGGGAAAACTTCGCCTACGTGGTCGACAATTACGACCCGACCCATTCCGAAGCCCGCTTCGGCATGGTGCTGGCCGACCTCCTGAGCTTCACCGATACGATTCGCCTGGTTTCGTCGCTGGCCGGCGGCCTCGCTCCTGCCTCGGCCGAAGAGAACGAATTCGTGAATCAGCTGGTGACCGACGTCATTCACGACCTTCGCTCGAAGTTCGAGAGCATCGATCGCAATCTGCTGCTTGCCCAGGGGAACCCGGGTTTCACGTTCCGCATCAAGTCACTGCCCATTTATCTTTCGGCCAGCACCGAGCCGACGATCGATCTCGGCGGCGAGTGGGATCGCGCCGACCTGTTCCTGGTCGATACCCTGGTGACCGGCCTTCTCGGCGCGCTGAACCTGGGCGACAGCATCGACCTGCGCTTCGACGTGCTGCGCGCGTACGACTACCTGTCGCAGTCGGGCTTCAGCATGGATAATTTGCAGCACCTGCAGAGCCTGATTACCTACATTCTCAACGACCCGAACTACCCGAACTTCCTGTCGGTCAAGCCCGACGGCGGCAACGAGCTGCTGGCCAAGGCCGGCTGGCAGATCGGCAAGGCGGTTCACAACTGGCAGACGGCCCTGTACCTGACCAGCATTGAAACCGACGACCAGAGCGACGACATGCTCCAGTACGTCGACGCCAACGACAACGGCCGCTACGACCCGGCGCTCAACCCGCTGGCCGACAGCTGCGCCGGTATCGACGACGAAACGGCCGTCTATGATGAAGAGACCGCCCGTGAATCGTTCAGCCTGCTGGGGCTTGCCGAAATCGGCAACAGCTCGGAGCTGCCGAACCTCATGGAGCATTCGGCCTGCCTCTTCCAGAAGCTGCGCGTGAACCTGCACTGGGACGACGTCGTGAGCATTCCGGCCGAATACGCCGAGCGCGACCGCGTTCAGCTTGAGGCCCTGGGAGGTTTCTACGACGAGCGTCCGCGTATCAATTTCGACCACGACCTGCTGCCGCTGGTGGCTTCGCTGGGTTCGAGCATTGCCGAATCGGCCGGTCTGGCCATTGCGACCCCGACGCTCATCAAGAACACGGTTCGCAGCTTCCTCGGCGACAGCCTTGAGATTGACCTGTACGCCTTCTTCGCCGTCGACGACAGCGACCTTGCCGGTAACCTGCGCGGCCTGCTGCCGGTGTGGGAAGATATCGCCTGCAATGACATGGCCGATTGTCTTGCCACGGCCAATGGTTTCGTCATGGAGCGTGAATGCCGCAGCGACGCCGGTTCGCTTCCGGTCGCCTTCCGCCCGGCGAGCTTCGACGACCTGCTCGACGGCTTGACCTGCGGCGAGGGCGATGCCCGTGCCGATACGGCTCACTTCGCCGCTGCGGTAACCGATGCGGCCGTTACGTTGACGCCCATTGAAGCCGACGGTATCGAAGGCAGCTTCCCCTACATTGCTTTCCAGGATGCCAGCTTCCACGGCGTTCTGTGGCTCGACCTCGAAGGTCTTGCCGATGCAACGGGCGGCGACGTGGCCGATGCGCTGCGCAATGTCGACAGCCGCTCGGGTTTCGACCGGGCCGACAACCGCACCTTCAACGCCTGGCTGGCGGCGCTGTCGACCTCGCTCGACGGCATTCTCGACCTGGTCGGGCTGTAAGCCTGCATGCGTAGCTTTCGACGCATTTTCGTGATGGCCCTCCTGCTCGTTTTCGGGCAGGGCGCCTTTTCCGCCTGCGCGGCCCGGCGCCAGGCGCAGAAGCGGCAAGACCAGTTGAATGAGCAGGTGGCCGACTTCCACAAGAACCTGCGCTGGAAGCGCGTTCCCCAGGCTGCTTCCCATGTCGACCCCGAAGAGCGGGCCGACTTTCTCGAACGCTACGGCGACAGCACCGACGTGCTGAACATCGAGAGCATCGTCATCGAGAGCCTTGCGTACGGCAAACCCGGCCAGGCCCCCGACGAGGTCACTACCGCCACCGTTTTCGTGCTGCGCCGGGAAATCGAGATACCCGACGTCACGCTGCGTAAGGTTCGTAAAGTCGAACACTGGCGGTATGAACACGGTGTCTGGGTACTCGAAAAGGGTTACTGAGCCTCAGCTCCATTGTGGAAATTGTGCGAGCGCCGAATGCGGAATGTTCCCGTGGTTCGGCGTTTTCTTTTTTGGGCGAGGCCTGCCGGGAAAAGGGCGCCGCCGATAGGGGCGTTCCACTTCCGAACGCTCTCGAGTCCGCACACCCGCGAGCGATTTTTGGCAGACCACGTTCCCCACGTCGGTAGGGCTCTGTATAATGAGGCTTTGCCGTGTTATTGCTTGTAGGTTTCTATGCTGAATACTCTGCGGATGTACCCTTTCTGGTTGCTTCTTCTCGTTCTGTCGTTCGTTTCGGCCTGTGCCGGCGGTAAAGCCAATGTCAGGGAAGAGGGCAGGGCCGCCCCCGCGCAAGGGGAAGACGAGGCGGTTGCCCGGCCCACGGTGTACCAACTGCCCAACGGTCTGACTGTCGTTCTGCGTGAGGAGCGCTCGGCGCCGGTGGTGGCCATGCAGATGTGGGTGCGGGTCGGCGGCGCCGATGAAGTCGAAAGCCAGGCCGGCATCGCCCATGTCTTCGAGCACATGCTTTTCAAGGGTACCGACAAGCGCGAAGTGGGCCAGATCGGGCGTGAGGTAAGTGCCGCGGGCGGCGACATCAACGCCTACACGTCCAACGACCAGACGGTTTACCATCTGACGCTGGCGTCACGGTTTTTCGACACCGGCCTCGACATTCTGGCCGATGCGACCCAGAACAGCTCGTTCGACCCCGAAGAGCTGCGGAAGGAACTCGAAGTCGTGGTCGAGGAAATCCGGCGCGGCCGCGACAACCCCGACCGTGCGCTGCACGAGGCCATGAGCGGAAAGATGTTTCCGCGCCACCCGTATGGACGCCCGGTCATCGGCAGCGAAGAGACCGTGCGCTCGCTGACCCGGCAGCAGATTCTCGACTTCTTCAAGAACTGGTACGCGCCCAACAACATGACCCTCGTCATCGTAGGCGATTTTGAAACGGCCGAGGCACGGGAAAAGATTGCGGCCGCGTTCCGCGGGTTCGAATCCAACCCCGATCTCAGCCGTGAGCGCCCCGGGCAGGCAGCGCAGAATGAGTTCCGCTTCGTTCATGAGATCAAGCCCTTCCAGCAAGAGCGCCTGGCCATGGGCTTTCACATTCCCCCCATCAACGATGAGGAATCGTGGGCCATGGACGTCATTTCCGACATGATGTCGGGAAGTTCGAACGGCCTGCTCATCAGCGAGCTGGTGCATCGGTTGCGCCTGGCGACTTCCGTGTATACCTACAGTTGGACGCCGGTAGACCCCGGATACTTCGTGGCCGGCGCCACCTATGACCCGCAGAAGCGGCCCGAGGTCATTCGGCAGAGTCTGCGCATCCTGTTCGACCTTGCCAACGGCGACGTGCCTGAAGACCGGCTCGAGTTTGCCAAGAGCAAGGTGGCCGCCGACTTCGTTTACCAGATGGAAACGGCGCAGGGCATGGCAAGCCAGCTGGGCTTCTTCAAGGTCATCGCCGGCGATATCGATTTCGACCGTAAGTATCTCGACTACATCGCCGGCCTGACGCCGACCGATATTGCCGAGGTCGCTCGTAAGTATCTGCATCCCGAGAACCTGACGTTGGCCGTCGTCAGCGACGAAGACGCGGGTAAGGCCGATGAAGTGAAAGTCGCCTCCATCGTCTCCGACGAGTGGGAGCGGGCCCGCAAGCGCGCTCCTGCATTGAAGGTGGTCGAGCGTGAACAGATCGAAGGAACGACCGTGGTACGTTTCGACAACGGCACGTCATTGCTCGTAACGCCCGATCCCTCGCTTCCCATTGTCTCGATTACCGGCGGCTTCCTGGGTGGGCTGAGGAACGAGCCTGCCGAGTGGGCGGGCATAACCAACTTCATGACGGGGGCGTTGACGCTGGGCACCGAAAACCTGACCCGCGAGCAGCTCGTGGCCCGTCTTGAAGATATCAACGGCAGCTTGAGCTTCCGCGAGAACTACGACAACGTGTCTTTCTCGATGCGCTACATTCAGGACGAGGAAACCGTCGGTTACCCGGGCCTCGACATTTTCGCCGACGTCGTGCAGCGTGCATCATTCCCGGCCGAAGAGGTAGAGAGCGTGCGTCAGCGCATTCTGCCCCAGTTCCGGTTGCGTCAGGACAATCTCTTTGAGCTCGGGCTGCTCGAATTCCTTCCGGCCATGTTCGGCGAGAACGGCTACGGCCGCATGGGCCTGGGCGATGAAGAAGTCGTGCGCCGCATTCAACGCGACGATCTGCGCGACTACAAGGAAGACGTGTTGCGTTCCGACAGCATGGTCGTTTCGGTGGTGGGCAACGTCGAAGCCGAGCGGTTCATAGAAGAGTACGCACGGCGATTTGCGAGCCACCGTGCCCAGGGCGAATTCCGGGTTGCCGAGCTTGATTTTCCCGCGCACAACCGTCCGGTTTCCGGGGTGGTCGAGAAAGGCAAGGCGCAGAGTCACATCTTCTACGGCTGGCCGGGGCCCGATATTCGTTCCGATGATCGTTATGCCTTCGAGGTCATGAACGCCATCATGGCCGGCATGGGCGGCCGTCTGTTCCTGCAACTGCGCGACAGGCAGAGCCTGGCGTATTCCGTCACAAGTATTCTTCCGCTGCGCTACGAGGCCGGTACCTGGTTGGTGTACATCGCGACCGCACCCGACAAGGTCGACGAAGCCGTTACCGGCGTGAAGGAGCAGATTCGGTTGTTGCGCGAGCGGGGGGTAAGCGAACGTGAGGTCGAAGAGGCCAAGAGCTTTCTCATCGGCAACATGGCCGTCGACCTGCAGACTCGAATCGCCCGCGCGTCGACCATGGCCAATGGCGAACTGAGCGGCCTCGGCTTCCGGTTTGCCTTCGACGAATATCCGGAGCGTATCGATGCCGTTTCGGTCGAAGACGTCAACCGGGTTGCGCGTGAGTACCTGTTATCCGATCGGGTAACCTTCGTTCTGGTGAAATAAGACAAAAGGGCGGCGCAGGCCGCCCTTTTTGTTTCCTGGGTGGTCGGCTTCGGTCGCGCTTCGCGCCCACTTGTAAGCGAAGTGCGTTTTACAGGAGCCCGCAGGGAGCGCAGAGGGGTGGGCTTGCTACCGGCGACGCGCCACTTCGTTCCCGTGTCTTTCGTAAATTTTCTTTCTGCGGGCAGCAGGCAGCGCCCGGATAGCTGAACGTGGCCCCCTTAGCCACGCAACCGGCCACAGGTCACAACCCTGCACCCGTGCCGACCGTGAACCGGCCACAGGTCACACGCGCGCCACCGGACTGGGCGATTAACCTCTCACCTCTCACCTCTCACCTCTCACCTATCACCTATCACCTATCACTCCCCCTGCCGTCCGCCGTCTGCCGTCTGCGTTCACCATGCAACCGTCCTGCACGTGAATGGTATAATGCGTGGTTACGCCGTTTGCGTGCGCCATTTCCGGCGTTCGCCCGGTCAGCCGTTGACCTGCATTTCAGGGGCCTCGCGTATCCGTTGCGGCCCCAAGTACCCTTGCCATGAAGTCTCTTTACCTCATCGACACGCCGAACATTATTTTCCGCGCCTTTCATGCGCTTCCGCTGCTTACCAATTCGCGCGGTTTTCCGACCAACGCCGTCATGGGCACTTCGAACATGCTCATCAAGCTGTTCCGCGAAGAAAAGCCCGACGCCATCGTGGCGGCCTTCGACGCGCCCGAAAAGACCTTTCGCGACGAGATGTTTGCCGAGTACAAGGCCGAGCGGGGCGAGACGCCCTCTGAGCTTTCGCCGCAGTTTCCGGTGATCAAGCAGGTGCTCGACGGCTTTCGCGTGAAGCGCCTCGAAATGCCGGGGTTCGAGGCCGACGACATCATCGCCACGCTGGCCTGCCGCGCGCGCCGCGAAGGCTGGCGCGTCGTCATCGTCAGCGGCGACAAAGACCTCATGCAGCTGGTCGACGACGACAGGGTCATGTTGCTCGACACCATGAAGGACAAGCTGTACGACCGTGACGGCGTCATCGAAAAATGGGGCGTTCCCCCCGAGAAGCTGGGCGATGTGCTGGCGCTGATGGGCGACAAGATCGACAACGTGCCCGGTATTCCGGGTATCGGTCAGAAAACCGCCGTCAAGTTGGTCAACGATTTCGGAAGCCTCGAAAACCTGCTCTCGTGCACGACAAGCCTGAAGGGCAAGCAGCGCGAGAATGTCGAGAAATATGCCGACCAGGCGCGCCTCTCGCGCAAGCTGGTGGCGTTGCACGAAGAGTGCGAGATTCCGGAGTCCATCGAAGACTTTGCCCGCATTGAGCCTGACAAGGAAGCGCTGGTGAAGCTTTTCCGCGAGTTGGAGTTCAACCGCCTCACCGCCGCCTTTGAAGAAGAAGAAGCCGTTCGCGCCGAAGTGGCCGTGCACGACGTCGAATCGTCGCGGGTGCTTACGAGCGTCGATGAACTCGATGATGCCTTTGCCACGGCCGGCGCGGGCGACGTGTACGCCTTCGAACTGTTGCTCGAAGACGGCGATTCGTTGTCGGATGCCCCCGTCGGGCTCGCCTTCGCCCGGCGAAGCGACGAGGCCGGCTTCTACCTGCCCCTCACGGGCGAACTGACGTGGAAGGCGGTGTTGCCCACGGTACAGTCTTTCTTTGAGCGGGAAGACGTGCGTCGCGTGGCCGTCGACGCAAAGTCGCTGTACCTTGCGTTGATGCTCGAAGACGGCGAGACCGTGGGGCCGGTCGACGACATCGGGCTCATGTCGTACCTGCTCAATCCGTCGCGACCGAGCCAGGAGCTGGGGGCGCTCGCCAACGAATACCTGCAGCGCCGGTTGCCCGGGTGGGACACGATCTGCGGAACCGGGCGCAACACGCGAGCCCTGGGAGCGTGTACGGGCGAAGAAGTAGCCGGTATTACCTGCCATCGAGCCGACGCCATGTTGCGTCTGCTAGACGAAATCGAACCCCAGCTCATTGCCTCGGGGCTGATGTCGCTGTATGTCGACATCGAGCGTCCGCTGGTGCCGGTGCTTGCCCGGCTCGAGCGTGCCGGCGTCAAGGTCGACCGCGATCACCTGGGCAAGTTGAGCGAAGAGCTGGCCAAGACCATGGGCGAGCTGGAGGCGAAGATTTTCGACATCGCCGGCGGCCAATTCAACATTCAGTCGCCCCGGCAGCTCAACGAAATCATGTTCGAGAAGCTCGGTTATGCGACGAAGGGCATCAAAAAAACGAAAACCGGTCAGTTCACGACCGACAGCGATGCCCTGGAAAAGCTGGCGCTCGAATATCCCCTGCCCAGGCTGATTCTGCAGTATCGCACGGTCGCCAAGCTGAAGGGCACCTATGTCGACGCGCTGCCCCCGCTTATCCGGGATGACGGCCGCATTCACTGCCGGTTCAACCAGCTGGTGACGGCCACGGGGCGTCTGTCGAGCTCCGACCCCAACCTCCAGAACATACCTATTCGCGACGAAGAGGGGCGCCGTATTCGCCAGGCGTTTGTGGCCGAAGAGGGCATGGTCATGATGAGCTTCGACTACAGCCAGGTCGAGCTGCGTCTGCTGGCCCATATTGCCGACGACGCCATTCTGCAGGAAAGTTTCCGCAACAGCGAAGACGTGCACCGCCGCACCGCCTCGGAGGTGTTCGGCGTCGACCCCACGCAGGTCGACGACAACATGCGCCGCAAGGCCAAGGCCGTGAATTTCGGCATTGCCTATGGACAGACGGCCTACGGCCTTTCAACGGCGCTGGGCATCGGCACTGCCGAAGCGCAGGATATCATCAACCGATATTTCGAGCGATACGAGGGCGTCAAGCGCTACATTCAACGCATGCCCGAAGAGGCGCGGCAGGGCGGATTCGTTTCGACCTTGTTCGGTCGGCGCCGCCTGTTGCCCGACATCATGGCCCGCAACATGCAGGTCCGTCAGTTCGCCGAGCGAACGGCCATCAACACCCCCATTCAGGGCACGGCGGCCGACATGATCAAGATTGCCATGGTGCGTGTCGACGAAGCTCTGCGCGAGCGCAAGCTGCGTACCCGCATGACCCTGCAGGTACACGACGAGCTGCTGTTCGAGGTTCCCCACGACGAAAAGGAAACCGTTCGCGGGCTGGTGCGCGAGATTATGGAAGGCGTGATTGCGCTTACCGTTCCCCTCGTGGTCGATGTGGGCGAAGGAATCAGCTGGGCCGAAGCGCATTGACGTGCACGGCTGCACGGAGGTCGGCGGACGTCGGTCGTCCGTCGTCTGCTCCAGCCGCAGGCATGGCCACGGGCACAGTTGCCATTCCGCATTAGCGTTGGTTCCCGTTTTTCGCGCTCCGCGTTTGCGTTGGGTTCCGCGTTTCGAGTTCCCCGTTCCGCGTTTGCGTCGGTTCCCCGTTACGTGAGCGCCCGCCCCCCATCGACGGGTAGCACGGCGCCCGTGATGTAATCGTTTTCGACCAGAAACCGTACGGCGTGCGCCACATGGGCCGGCGTTCCTTCGCGCTTCAACAGTGTGCGCTCGACGCTCTCACTGCGCTTGTCTGCAGCATAGGATTCGGGCAGGAGCACGGGGCCGGGGGCCACGGCGTTCACGCGAATATCGGGGGCCAGCTCGCGAGCCAGACCGTGCGTGAGCGAGACAATGCCGGCCTTCGTGGTGCCGTAGGCAAGATAACGGGCCCAGGGTACGACGGCGTTGACGTCGGCGATGTTGATGATGACGCCACCCGCCGGCATATGGGGCCGTACGGCTTGCGCGAGAAAGAAGGGGGCGCGCAGGTTCACGTGGTGCAGCCGATCCCACTGTTCCTGCGTCGCTTCTCCCACGGGAGTGGGGTAGAAGAGGGCCGCCGAGTTCACGAGCACATCGATTCGGCCGTGCGCCCCGGCCACTTCGTCGGCCAGGCGATTGACTTCACTTACCTCGGCCAGGTCGGCCCGGTGTAACGTGCTGCCGGGGTGCTCGTCCTGAAAGCGCACGGCCGCTTCGGCGCTGCCGTGGTAGTGCAGGGCAAGGGTAAAGCCGGCTTCGTACAGGGCTTCGGAAATGGCCCGGCCCACGCGAATGGCGCCTCCGGTAACCAGTGCGACGCGTTGCATATCTCTTCCTCCCCCAGTGGTTCGGATTCGCGAAGGGCGGCTTAACCCAGAACCGCCCGGTGATATCGGTCTTCGCGGTCGATGACGCGCCGAAGTGCGTCGACCGCAGATGTGAAGTCAGGCGCGGGGCCTTCGGAAATTGCCTTGAGAATCAGGGCCAGCTCCGTCCACGCCGTAAGCTCAGCCCCTCGCCCAGACCGAAGCACATGGCATCGGAAAAGCCCGCTCCGTGAAAGTTCACCAGACCGGCGATACCGGTGCCGGCGCAGTGACGCCCGGGCGTGTGGGCAGACTGCAGAATGCGACTGGAGGGTATCATGTGGCGTTTTCGACCATGTGCTCGTCTTCGGGGTCTTCGGCCAGACGGGGGGCGACGAACCCGGCGATTACCAGTTGAAGCGGATGATAAATAATGAGGGGTATGGATACGACCCCCATCAGCTCGGGCGTATCGCTGTAGAAGGCGTGCAGCAGGGGAAGCCCCACGGTAACGGTCTTCTGCGACCCCACGAAGAGCATGGTCTTACGATCGTCGCGCGGCAGGCCCGACAACCGGCTTGACCACCAGATGGCGGCCAGCATGGAAAGATTGAAAACCGTCAGGGTAAGCACGGGGCCGACCAGCTCGCCAAGGCTCCAGCGCCAGATGCTGCTTTTGGGCCCCAGTGCCGACTGCACGGCGAAGTAAATGATGAGCAGGAGCGCCAGCCCCGAAACGACGCGCAGGGTGTTTCCCAACGAGGGTGGAAGCAGGCGTACCCGGGTTCGCAGCGCTAGCCCGAAGAGCAGAGGCACCAGAATCTCGAGCAGCAGGCTGCCAATCTGGTTCCAGTCGACCGAAATACCCGCGGTGGTGGCCACCAGCAGCGAAAACAACAGGGGACTTATGATGACGCCCGCGAAGTTGCCCGCAATGGCGGTGAAGGCCGCCCCGGCGATGTTTCCACGTGCGAGCGTTGTGTAAATGACGCACGAACTGACCGTCGTGGGCACGACCGCCAGCACGAGCATGCCCTGGCGAATTTCCGGCGTAAGCCATGCCTGCCCCACCGTGACCACCGCCAGCATGGCAAGCGGATACGCCAGAAACGAAAAGGATTGGGCCCAGACGTGCAGCCGAACATTGGCTACGCCGGCCAGGAACTCCTTGAGCGGAAGCAAAAAGCCCGTAATCAGGAAGATGACTATGACGGCGCCGCTTTGCAGGGCCGACCGCGAGACATGCTCGGAAAGTGCGACGTCGCGACTTGCCCAGGCAAGCAGGAGTACGAGCGGCAGAAGCAGGTTGAAATAGTGCTTTCGAAGGAAGATCGACATCAAGGTTACGGAAAGCGAGGCAAAGGGGGAGTGTACCACACAGCGGGGTTTCAGACTTGTTGGCAAGGGCGGAATGCCCTCGCCTTTTCGGAATATTTTCGGGTGAGAAACTTCAGACGGGGGGGGGGATGTAACATACCTGTTGCGTGGTTGCGCTTACCGGCTTGATGAGTGGGGCGCAGGCAGTTTTACCCGCCATGATGGCTCCCACACAACTTGGCAAGTGCCACGCGAAATCACTTTCCTCAGTTTTCCGCTGTGGATTACACTCGCGTCACGCTGATACTAACTGTTTATATAAGACGCCGATGTATATTTTTTATCTTAACATTCCGCGAAAATGACGCAGCAGGTCGAAACAGAGGGGCACGACGAAGTTTCGAAGCCCCCCTTGCTATGTCATAAACCTGTGATATTATGTGATGGCCTTTGATCGGTATCCGAACCTCGGTGCGTCCGCTTGATTCGGTTGGGGGCAACTCAAACGGCAGAATGACTTCTCTGCGAGAAGCAGCCTGCCGCAAACTGTGGATCGCGGAAACAGGTGGGAAAGATGAAAAAGCGTATTACACGAATGCTCGCCGGACTCGGTTGTCTTGCGCTGAGTGCTTTTCCCGCCGCGACGCCCTCGCATGCATCGGACGACGCTGCGGTTTCGGGCCCCGTTTATTACGGATACCAGGTCGACAGCCTGCTCGAGGCCCTTTCGAGTGCCTTGACTCGTGCGTATTCTTCTCACCTGCCCGACGGCAAGTATCTGGCCCACGCCATGCAGAGCCTCGAAGTGTCGTTCGAACTCGACATGGGCTATGAAGAGCATATTGCCGGGGTGCCCGACGAAGAGCGGTTGGGCAGGGGCATTCCCTTCCGGACCCGACCCGGCCGCCAGGGCATGACTTTCAAGAGCGACTCGACCGCCCGACCCACCACGGCCAAGGCTCAGCTCAGCCAGGCCTTCCATACCGTTTACGATCTGAACCTGCTGCTCTCTGCATGCCGCAGCGATGAGAAAGAGTGGAATCAGGCGAAGGCACAGTCGTTGCTTTCGCGGTTGCCCGGCGAGCTCGAGGCCCGGAAATTGCGGGTACTTACCGTGCTCAAGGCCAATCAGTGCGTGTCCGATACCTGGTTCAATGCCGCCGCCTACCCGCTGGCCTCCGTCGTGGCTGCCGCAGTGGCGACCCAGACCGACGAAGAGCTGCTGCTTTCGATTTCCGACCTGCTGCGCGGGGGCTTCGGCGCCTACATTACCGCCGAACATGTCTCGAAACTCATTGAGGGCATGCGGGGCGACACCGACGAGCGTTATGCGCGCCGCGACATCGCCATGCTCGAGGCCTACTCGCTGGCCTCGTTGATTGCCGCCCACGACTACCAGGCGGCCGAATCCCGTCTGCTCAAGCACGGTCGCACGCGGTACGGCGCAAGCGTTTACTGCGACGATCCCGAAGCCGCGCCGCCGGGCGAAGACCTGTCGATGTGCGAAGCCAATGGGGGTGGGCAATGAAGAAACCGATAGTCACTGCGTTACTCTCGCTTTTCCTCTTCTACCCTGGAACGGCCCGAGCAGCAGTCGAGGACGAGGGCCAGGTCATCGAACTGTCTTCAGGGCCTTCGTTCGACGGGCCGGTTAAAAAGGCGTTGCCCCTCAACGACCCCAATATCACCGGTACCGCCGCCCGTCTGCGACTCACCCGCGGCGCCTGGGACTACCTGCGCATAACCGTGCGGGACACGTTCAAGGATTGGGGCACGCCCGGTAAGGACCCGACCGGAGCCAACCTCATTCTCGACCCCGGCTACGACTACATCAATCACGGCAATGCCGGTCTGGCCCGTACCACGCCCATGCTGTGGGACTGGGTGCGCTATGATGGGCGCTCGCGCGTGCGTAACGACCCCGGCTGCGACAGCGCCTCGGGTTGTCTCGGGGGCTTCGATTATCGCACCAAGTACTGCGGGCTCGAGTGCCGCAAGACCAGCCAGATGGCGCCCGGAACCCGCTGGCTCCAGGTGCGGCGCCCCGGAACGGCCTACATGGGCGGAAAGCCGTCGGTGCATTCGGACATTCGCCCCCACTTTCGCGAAAACGGTTTCTGGATTGCCGACGACGGCGCCAGCTTCAACCAACTTCAGTTCTGCACCAGCCGGTACTCCAAGGATTCGGGGTCGGGCGATACTGCCGCATGCGGACCGCAGCTTAAAGACATCACGCTCGGCATCGATCTCGATTACAACATTCGCCTGTTCATTTTCCCGAACATGCACGTCGAGCACGAACGGGTACCCACCGACTCGTGGACGCCGACAGTCAAGCGCGGGCCCTATATCGGCCTCGACAGCCTGCAGCGGCGCCTGATTACCGAAACCTGGGACTGTGAAAACGGCGTTCAGTGTCTCGGCGACGGCCGATACTGTTGCGGCGGCATGGCCTGGGGCGCCTGCGTCGGCGTCTGGCGCTACCGTTACAAGCCGGGTGACTGCAATGCCCATACCTACCAACGTTGGGATGTCTGGCTGAAGAACCTGCCCACCAGCGCCGGGGCCTACAGCCGTACGGCTGCGTACAGCAGGCAGCTCGGCACCTATTTCCGCCCCGGCGACGATCAGTCGCTGTACCTGAACTACAATCAGATGCAGGTGCACAGCGTAAACCGATCATCGTTCAACGGTACGTACGGCTGCGGTCCCGAGCGTTTTTATACCGGGCAGCTGGTGAGCGGTCAGCCCCGCTACCTGACGGCGGGGCAAGCTGCCAATTGTGTGTTGCCCAAGTCCTACTGGAGTTACGAAGAGAGCGATTGGGTGCAATGCAACCCCTTCGATACCTGGAACTCCGACGGCACGTACAACCCGAACAACGACGACAGAAAATGGATGTATCCGGGTAATCCGAACTCAGGGGGCTACGGTTCGCCGGGGCGTTGCGGCGCCCAGCCTCCCTGCTCCGACGCCTGGTGCTCGAACATACCCAACCCAAAAGCCTTGTCGAGCGCCCAGATGGAAAATCGCTTCAGCCCCGGCGGCGGCTGGTACATGCTGAAGCTTGATGAGTTCCAACTTTACGGTGGAACGGATCCGCGCATTCGAATCAAACTGGGGGCTCCCGACATCCGGCTCGAGCTGGGGGCGGCGGCCGATCTGTATCTCAGCGACATTCCCCTGTTCCCCAATTCGAACAACGAGAACAAGCGGGTGCTCGGGTACGTGGGCTTCAACAGCCTGCAGGTCGAGGCGACCCTGCGTCTGTTCAATGTCGATGACACCTCCTGTACCTCTGCGAGTGCTGCCGGTTGCACGGGCATCTTCAACCCCTACAACGACGGTAAGCTCAACCCTTCGCGGCTGAGCTTCGAGGCCACGGTCGACAGTCTGAAGCTCAATCGCACCGATCCCTTTCTCATGCCGTCGGCGTACTGCGACAGCATATCGCTTGACCTGGGTATTCTCGGCAGCATCAGCTTCTCGTTCTGCGACATTCTCAACGACAATGCCAGGATTCTCGGCATTCGCATTCCCCTGGGCGTGCCCGACATGCTCATTCCCATCATCGAAGACGCGCTCAAGGACATGATCGCGCCCTTCCTCGAAGAGTTCGCCGCCGAGATTCCGAATCTGAACACGGCCCTTGGCGATCCGATGAACATCGGCACGGCGCTCATCGAAAACGGCATTTATGCGGTGGGGGGAAACTACCCGGGGGCTTACAAGACGATGCCCGACGGAACCGTGCGGTGGCCCATATTCATGCAACCGGGACCCGGCGGAGGTTCCGAGGTCGCCGATCTTCGCATGTCGGTAGGCTTCAAGCCCATGGCTTTCCGCCCGCCCGTAGGGGCGAACAATGTCATGGACGTCGATCTCAACGACCCGCCGCTCTCGACCTCGGTATATGGTGTGCCGACCCTCATGGATCCGAACACCTCGGGCTGCGGTTCGAACTGCTCGCGAGGCAGCCACGCCGCGACCGAAGACGAAGACCAGGTCATGGACGGCGACGACTACGTGACAGGGGCGAGCGGCAGCTACCTGAATCCCAAGACGGGTGTGCGTCAATATCTTTCCCGCCATGCGCGCCTGCCTGAGTACTGGGCGGGCCCCATCGCCGAAGACAAGCGGCCGCCCTCGTGGTGCCTGCAGGCAGGCAACAACGGCGGCCCCCGCACGTTGCGCGATAACGGCGGGTCTGCGTCGGACTTTGCGGCGCTGTATCCCCAGACGCACTGGCTCAGCTTCAATCCGACGTACGACCAGGCCCCTGCCGGTTCGGGTCTTGTGACGCCCGGCGTAAAGAACACGCTCGGCAACTGGGATACGGTTCCGGGCAGCGCCGTCTTCCGTCAGAATACGAACAACTGGAGCCTGCGCGAAACCAGCCCGGTGCGCTACGACTTCAGCCTGCACGTGCACCAGCGATCCATTGCCCAGTTCCTGCAGGCGGTGTTCGCCTCGGGGGCCGGTTGTCTCGAGTTTGCCGCCCAGGATGCGGAAGGGGGCGACACGCCCTGGAAGAGCCTGCTGGCGACGGAGCGGTTTGCGGCCTTCATGCCCGAGATTGCATCGCTGTACCCCGGCCGTCACATGAAGGTGCGGCTGACGCCCACGGCGACCCCGCGGGTACGCACGGGCATGGGCTTTCTCGACTTCCTGCCCGATTCGCAGGGGGCGAGTGCCGGCGAGGCGCCCCTGCGCATGCGCGGTCCCTATGCGCTCAGCATAGCCATACCCGATTTGAAGCTCGACTTCGTGCTCGACGACCCCGACGGCGGCGACATTTCGATTATTACGATGTACTGGACACCGGTGCTCGGTCTGCACGTACAGTCGGTGCGAAGATGTTTTTATCTCGATCCGCTGTTCAACGATCCGCAGTGCACCAGTCCGTACGTTAACGTGCGTACCGTTTCGGGGTACTACGAATTCTACGTCGACATGAACAGCCCGAACCTTCAGGCGGCCTGGGAAAACGGGCTCGATTTTCCTGCGGGCTACTTTAACGACATCGGAACGACGAGAGGCGACTCGAGCATCGTAATCGAGCGAACCATCTGCGACGGCACCTCGCGCTGCAATCGCATCGGACTTTCAAACGCCATTCCGGCCCTCATGAACTCGTTCGTGAATCTGTTTTTCGTTTCACGCATGAACTTCGCCAACTTCACCATCGACGCCGTTCACGTGGGTCCCGACGGCCCCAACGACGACGGTGTGGGCGGTGGCGACTACCTGGGCGTCTATGCTCGCTTCCTGGGCAACCTGAACGTGTTCAGCCTGCTCGAAACGGCGGCGCTGCTGTCGCCCCCCGGAAGCATTGAGCCCCAGGCCTTCGTACCCGTCGCTGAGCGGCGCGAGTGGTTCAACTCGGTAACACCCGAAATTCCCATCGAGGCCCTGGGGTCCTTTGCCCACGTGGGACAGGACTCGACGGTCGGCTACACGTATTCCGTCGACGACGGTTTCTGGCACACGCCGACGGAGCAGGAAAGCTTGATTCTGCCGACGCTGACCGAAGGGCCGCACAAACTCAAGGTACGGGCCGTCGAGTACACCGAGGCGGGGCCGAAGGTGGCGCTCGAAGCCACCGAGTATTCGTTCCGGGTCGATACCGTCGCGCCCGAGGTAACGCTCTCGGGCGGCGAAGACGGCAGCCCGATTACCGTACGCGCTTCCGACGCGCAGACCCCGGCCGGTTACGTTACGGTCGAATACGCGTGGAACGGCGAAGACTGGCGGCAACTTTCCGGCGACGTCGTACCTCGTGACGGCCTGGTTCGCGGCGACCACGTGCTGCAGGTGCGGGCCCGCGACCTCGCGGGTAACGAAAGCGGGGCGCGCATGCGCTTCTCGGGCGGATCCGACCCCTGGTGGGAGCGAGCTTTCGGGCTCTCTTGCGCGCAGTCGGAGGCTCGCGACACAAGCGCGCTGTTGCTGGCCGTAGTGCTGGCCGGTCTTGCCGTGCGCAGGCGCTACGACTCGAGGTAACGGGTAATGCGGGGGCCACGGGGCGTTGCCTGGGGGGTACTGCTGTCGGTCCTTGCTTCGGCGGGGTGCGAGGGCGATACCCGTGACGACCGACGCCCCCCGGTTACCGTGCCGGTGCAGTTTCCGACGCTCGAGCTTTCGCCGGCGCCGGGCAGCTACCAGGCTTATCGGCTCGAGGTATCGGTGACCGCCCCCGACGAGGGGTATGGTCTATACTTTGCCCTCGACGACGAGCCGCGGGTGGCTGCCAACCTGCGTGCCGAAGGGCGTTTTGCCGTTCAGTTGGCGAAGTCGACGCAGTTGCAGGTCATCGTCGAAGCGCCCGACGGCCGTCTGTACGGCCCTGTGAGCTACGAATACATACTCGAGCCCACCCAGAGTGATGCCTGGTGCCAGCTTGACGTTCCCCCACGGGTTTATTACCAGACCGGGCAGAAGGTGCCCGTCGCCGTGAAATACAAGCTTCCGGTGTCGCTTGCCCGGCCCGAGCTCGTGCTCGACGGCGAAGTCATCGTGCTTGCCGCCGACGACTACGCGGGAGCGGTAACGACCGACGTGGGCCCTTTCTCGCACGACCGCTCGCACCGAGTGCAATGTCTGGTGCGACTACCCGGCGGTACGGCATGGGCCGGCAATACGTGGGACTTCGTGGTCGACGGCACGCCACCCGAAATCGGGTGGATCACGACCGACTTTACGCATGATCGCGACACGTGGAAGAATGAACTTCGTCTCGAGGCCGGCGATGCCTTCACGGGGCTTGAGCGCGTCGAGATCTGCCGCGCACCCGACGACGTCTGCCTTGCGCTCGAAGAGGCCGGGTCCGGCCCGGGCGCCTACGTTTATTCGACTGCGCTGACCGACGGCACTTCGGTACAGCCCGTTCTCTATGCCCGGGCCATCGATCTTGCGGGCAACGAGAGACTTGCTCCACAGCGAACGCTTGACTTGACGGCCTTTGCCGAACCCTGGTCGGCCCAGGCGGGAAGTGCCATTGCCATGGTAACGGCCGCCCACTTCGACCTGCTCGAAGCCCTGGGAGGCTCGGTGGCCGATGTTCGCCTGCTGCACGCCGACGGCTGGCAGCCGTACACCGACGCGCTGCATGCCGTTGCGCTTTCTCCCGGGTGGAATGAATTCGCCTACCGGCGAACCGGAAAGCAGAGCTGGGAAACCTTCGCCGTTTACCGGGCAGGCCTGTCGATAAGCCTGCCCGAAGGCGCCGATTGGCTGGTTTACGCGTCGAACGGCACCAGCCCCGCCGGCGAATGGCGCCTGTCGGCCGAGTTGCCGGGCGGCGGTCTCTGGGAAGAAGCATGGCTTGACGTGCCGCATCTTCTTTTTGTCGAAGACGTCGAGCCCGATGGCCGCTGGGGAAGCTACGACCGCGTTTTCACCGATGCCGCAGACGCGTTTGCCGGTAGAGCCGATTCGCCTCCCTGGCGTTCGCGGGGCGAACCTGTCGTCTTTGCGCCGGTTCAGTGGAATCCCCCGCCGCCTGCCTTGACGGAAGCGGCGGTGTTGGCGGTCGAAGAGGGTGTGGCGGCCGACCGGGTGGTTTTCGAGTGGCGGGCCGAACGAAACGACTATCCGGCGCTCCATCACTCGTGGGACGGCCTGAGTTTCCCTGCCGACGTATCCGTACCGGCAAGCGGCTGGTGTACCTTCTTTGCCGACCGCGTCAGCGAGGGAGTTTCCGACGGAATTCTCAACCGGGGCGAGGCGCGGGTTTCAGGCCCCTGCGGCGCAACCGGCTTTGAGATTGCAACGCGCCCGGCGCCGTTTGCGCCCATGGAAATGAGCGAGCTTCCACCCGAAGAGATCCTTGCGCTGGTCGTATACGGAGTCGCGTACGGTTCCGCCGTGACGGGTGAAGTGGTTTACCGCGTGCCGGGCAGTCTTTCCGACAGTGGGGTGATTGCCCGTTATCCGTTGACGGGCGACTACGATGAAGCTGTTCCCGGCGCCGCCTGGTTTTTCGAGCCCTGGCTTTACCCTCGCCTCGAAGCCGAGCTTCGCGTGTGGAATCTTGACGCATCGGTTCCCGCGCAGTCCTTTACCGCGGCTCCCGAAGAAGCATGCGTCGGGTGTGCCGTCGAGGTACGGGTCATCGACGAAGAGGGGGGCGACCTTCAGGCGTTGATTCACGTCGATGGTCAGGTTGACGGGCTTTCCGACGTAACGGGACGCGCCATGCTGTCCGACTCGTTGGTGTTCGGCCAGGAGCTATGGGCCTTCCGCCAGAATCGCCTGCTCGAAAAACTTTACGTGACCGCGCCCACCGACGTGGTGAACCTGCGCCTTCTCGAACATTCCCTGACCGTAACGGGCGTGGTCAGGGACCATGAGGGAAGTGCCGTTCGCGGTGCGGTTCTACGTTGGGAAAGCGACGGTTATCTGTCGGAAACCACTTCGGATGACAGCGGCGCCTATGCCTTGCCGGTAAGCGACCCCTGGGGCACCATCACGATGAGCTGGAGCGGAAACGGCCGCCAATTCACGCGGTCCGAGTCTGTTTCGGCAGAGGCGATTGTCGACTTTTCGCTGCCCCGCCCGCCGGCGGCACACGATCCGCGTGGGCTGATTTCAGCCGACGGCGCACCTGTCAGGGTATGCGGGCACTTCGCCGGAGCCGGTATGTGCCTGAGCGACCCTCCGGCTTCGCTGGTTACCCGCAGCGCCTATGATGCACCCTACTGGACGCTTGTTACGGCTGCGTCCATGACGGGCGAATGGTGGGCCGAGTGGGAGTACATGTCGCGGAAGTTTGTTCTGCCGGGTTCGCTTCCCTCGTTTCGTGCCGAGAACACGGCGGGATTTCAGCTGCCGATCAGCGAAGGGCTTGATTTGCTTGCCCAGGAAGCCTGGTGCGGGCAGTGGCGGCAAGAGCCGAATGGCGCGCTTCTGGCCCACGCCGACTGTTGGACATGGCTGGCATCCGACGCCCGGCAGACTTATGTGCTGGCCAACCTGAATACGCTCGGTGCGCCTTCCCACGCAGGCCTCGGATTGTTGTCGGCCACGGTGAACAATCATGGTGGAGGCACGCCTGGCAACCAACTCGTGGTTCTAACCGAGCTTATTCTGGGACGCAGTATTCAGGCCTGGATGAACGACGGGTACCTGGAAGCTTCGGTGCCGCACGGCGTATACGAAGCTCACGTGCTCGACGGTCGCCGACTTCTCACCGACGACCCGGACAACCTGATCAGAATTTCGCCCGTTCACCCTACGAACCACGCACTGACGCTTCCCTGAGCCGATGCCGGAAGTCCAGGCGTCGTAGAACGACGAGTGCCGGTACCGGTCGACTCTGTCGATTCTGTTTTGCGGTTTTCCACCAGAAAGGTACCCATGCATGGAGCGTGACCCTCACGGTTGCGCGGCCGGCTCTTTGCACGGTTATATTTCTACGTAGAGCAGGCGCTCCTGAATCCCTGATGGAGAAAGGCGCGGATGAACCTGGAACATTTTTAAGTAAACAGTTGTTTAGTAGTCCTTCGTATTAACTAACGAGGTAGTAACCCCACGGTCGGGCGAAGCGCTTTGTTACAGGGGGGTAAGCTTCTGCTTGTTCGGCTTTGCGCCCCCTATGGGCTGTGGTATTATGTGGTTGCTTTTTACCTTGGTGAATGGGTAGACGGTGCTTTTTCGGCGAGCCCGAAGGTACTTGCTTCCCCCTTTGAGTTCCGGCAACGAGCTCGACTCCAGGATGAAGCCTTGCAGTGTCAGTTGTAGGGGAGTGGGAGATGAGAAAGCTGGTTTTCGCGTTGTTCATGGGCGTCTTTGGCATGGTCGGCATCCTTTTGTCGGGGCAGACGGTGCATGCATCGCCTTCCGGCGAAAAGGCGGTTTCCGGCCCCATTTACTACGGCTATACGGTCGACAGCCTTGCTGCGAAGCTCGAAGAGGCGCTCAGTCGGGCGTTTTCAGGAGGCCTTACCGAGGGGCGCTTCCTTGCCTACGGACTGCAGAGCATCGAAGCCGCTTTTCCCATCGAAATGGGCTTTGAGGCCTATGTTTCGAAACTGTCCGATGACGATCGCCTGACCCGTGGGGTGCCGCTGCCGGTGCGCCCGGGATCGACGGGCATGGTGCTGAAGAGCGACAGCATGTCGCCAGGCTCGACGCCAAGAGAGCAGTTCAGGTACGCAATGCAGGCCGTTGCCGACCTGAACATTCTGGTTTCTTCCTGTCGCAGCGACCAGCGCTCGTGGAACGAACAGATGGTTGATCGCCTCATGACCCGTGTGCCCGTACAGCTTGAGCTCGGCAAGTTGCGCGTGCTGCACTTCCTGAAAACCAATGACTGTGTGTCGCAGGCGTGGTACGACGCCAAAGCCTGGCCGCTGGTCGCGTTCGTGGCGGGCGCCGACTATCGCAGCGATGACCAATTCCTGCTTGCAGTCGTCGACCTGTTGCGCGGCGGTTTCGGGGCATGGCTCACCAGCCGGCACATCGAACGGTTGGTTGAAGCGAAGCCCGAATATGTCGCCAACCGCGCCGGACGCCAGGACAGCGCCATGCTCGAGGCTTATGCCCTGGCATCGCTGATCGCGGCGCACGAACCGGCCCGGGCCGAGCAGGCTCTGCTCAAGCATGGTCGGAAGAGACTGGCGATTGAATACTGCGGCAATCCGGACGGCGCGCCGCCCGGAGTCGATCTCACCGCCTGCGAACCTGCCGGAGAGTAATGATGAAAAAGCCCATTCTTACCGCATTACTCAGCTTACTGGTCCTGTCGACGACGGTTCGCGTCGCCGACGCGAACACGCAGAACGTTTACGATGGGGGCACGGCAACCTACGACGGGCCGATCAGCAAGGCCCTGCCCATTTCCGACCCCAACGTCACCGGTACTGCTGCCAGGCTACGTCTGACAAAGGGCGCATGGGACTACCTGCGCATAACCATTCGCGACACGTTCAACCAGTGGGGTACGCCGCATCTCGATAGTGCGGGCGCCAACCTCATTCTCGACCCGGGTTACGATTTTCAGACCCATGGTACGGCCGGCCTGATGCGCACGACCCCCATGCTGTGGGACTGGGTACGCTACGACACCATCTCGCGGCCCGTAAACTACGAAACCTGCAACTGGAGCAACTGCATCGGCGGCGGCGAATCGCGCAGCGTGCAGTGCGGCTACGCCTGCAACAAGACCAATAAGCGAGCACCGAGTAACTTGTGGCTGCAGGTGCGGCGCCCCGGAACCCTTGCCGGCTATCCCTCGATTCCCACACAGGTAAGGCCTCATTTTCGTGAAAACGGTTTCTACATCGCAAAGGGCACCAACGCTTTCTACCAGCTTCAGTTCTGCACGACCTACTACGGTTCGAAGGATGCCGGTTCGGGCGATACGGGGGCCTGCGGCGCGACGTTGAACGATGTCGCCCTGGGCATCGACCTCGACTACAGCATTCGACTGTTCCTGTACCCCAACTCGCACGTCGAGCATGAGCGGGTCGATACCGTCGGCGGTTCTCGTCCTGCCATGGACAACTGGACGCCCACGGTCAAGCGCGGCTCCTATTACGGACTCGACAGCCTGTCGGCCTACCTGGTCGGCGAATATTTCGACTGCCCTACCGGCCACTATTGCGTGGTCGACGGTAAGCACGACTGTGTCTGGCCACTGTCCGACAAGAACAAGTACCGACCGGTCTGCAACCCGCTGAACGGTTACGTGCGCTACGACACGTGGATGAAGAATTTGCCCACCACGGCGAGCGGTTACAATTCTTCGAGCTCATACAACCGGTTGTCGGGCACCTATTTCCGTGGCGGCGACGATCAGGCGCTGTACATCAATTACAAGCAGATGCAGGTGCACAGCGTCAACCGCAGTTCCTTCAATGGAACCCGGGGTTGCGGTCCCGATCACTTCTATACCGGACAGCTTGACGGCAACGGTAAGCCGCGGTACATCAGAGCCAACACGCCGGTTGCCAATTGCGTGCTTCCGAAGTCGTACTGGAGTTTCGAGGAAAACCGCTGGCAGGCGTGCCGGCCCTTCGATACCTGGAACGCCGACGGCTCTTACAATATCGACAACGACGACAACAAGTGGTTGTATCCGGGGCATCCCGATACGGGCGGTTACAGCTCGCCGGGTCGCTGCGGCGCACAGCCGCCCTGCGACAATGCCGCCTGCACGACCATCAACGGCGGTACGCCGAGACCTGCCAATTACCGGCTCACGAACATGGAAAACCGTTTTGCCCCCGGCGGCGGCTGGTACATGTTGAGCCTCGATCAGTTCCAGCTGTTCGGCGGCACCGACCCGCGCATCGAGATCAAGCTGAGCGCCCCCGATATCAGACTCGAGCTGGCGGCAGCCGCCGACCTGCGCTTGAGCGATATGCCCTGGCCCCTGCCCGACGTTTCGAACAATCCGAATCGTCGCATCATGGGCTACGTGGGCTTCCACAGCCTCGAGGTCGACGCCACCCTTCGCATTTTCAGCGTCGACGACTCTTCGTGCACCCCGGCCAATCCGGCTGCCTGCGAAGATGTCTTCAACCAGTTCAACGACGGAAAGCTGAACCCGTCGCGCCTGACCTTCGAGGCTACGGTCCAGGATCTGCGGCTGAACCGTACCGACCCGTTCGTGTTTCCGTCGGCCGACTGTCCCGATGACGTCTCACTTGACGCCGGCATTCTGGGCTCGATCGATTTTTCGTTCTGCGACGTACTGAACGACGACGTTACCATTCTCGGTATCGGTATTCCCCTGGGCGTGCCCGACATGCTCATTCCGATTATCGAAGACGCACTCACCGATATGATCGCGCCCTTCCTCGAGGAATTCGCGGCTGAAATTCCGAACCTCAACTCGGTGCTCGGCGACCCGATCAACATGGGTACGGCGCTCATCGACAACGGCATTTATGCCGTCGGCGGCAATTACCCGGGCGCCTACAAGACCATGCCCGACGGCACGGTGCGGTGGCCGGTCTTCATGCAGCCCGGGCCCACGGCCAACTCCGAGGCCGCCGACCTGCGACTTTCGCTCGGGTTCAAACCGTTGGCCTTCCGCCCGCCGGTGGGGCCGAACAACGTCATGGACATCGACAACAACGACCCGCCGCTGCCCGACTCGGTCTTCGGCGTGCCGACCCTCATGAACCCCGATACGACGGGGTGTGGCGGCAACTGCTCGTTGGGCAGCCATCCGGCCACCCGCGATGTCGACCAGGTCATCGACGGCAATGACTACGTGACCGGAGCAAGCGGCACCTATATCAACCCGAAGACGGGCGGTCAGGTAACCCTCGGCCAGTATGCGCGCATACCCGAGTATTTCTCGGGCCCGATTCCCGAAGACAAGCGCCCGCCGTCGTGGTGTCTGTCGGCCGACGGCGTTGCCGGGCCGCGCACGCTGCGCAGTAACGGTGGCACCGCGGCCGATTTTGCCGCGCTGTATCCGCGCACGACCTGGCCAAGCTTCCACCCGACCTACGATCCGGCGCCGGTCGGCTCGGGCATGATTACCCCCGGTTCGCGGGCGACCATCGGTGCCTGGGACGAGGTGCCGGGAAATTATGTCTTCCAGCAGAATGCAAACGACTGGAACAGCCGCGAACCGAACCCGGTGCGCTACGACTTCAGCCTGCATCTGCACCAGCGATCAATCGCCCAGTTCCTGCAGGCGGTGTTCGCTTCCGGAGCCGGGTGCCTCGAATTTGCCGCCCAGGATACGACCGGGGCCGATACGCCTTGGAAAGACCTGCTGGCGACCGAACGCTTCAGCGCCTTCATTCCCGAAGTGGCCTCGCTGTTTCCGGGCAGATACATGAAGGTTCGTCTTACCCCCACGGCCACGCCGCGGGTGCGTACCGGACTGGGTAATCTGGACTTCGTGCCGCAGGCCGGCGACAATCCGGCCGAGGCGCCGCTGCCCATGCGCGGCCCGTACTCGCTGAGCATTGCCGTGCCCGATATCAAGCTCGACTTCGTGCTCGACGATCCCGAGGGGGGCGAGGTTTCGGTGCTCACCATGTACTGGACGCCGGTGCTCGGCCTTCACGTGCAGTCGGTGCGTAGATGTTTCCACCTCGATCCGCTCTTCAACGATCCGCAGTGCACCAGTCCCTACGTCAACGTGCGTACGGTGTCGGGTTACTATGAGATATACGTCGATCTGAACAGTGAAACGCTGATCAACGATTGGGAGAACGGCACCGACTTCCCCGCCGGCTATTTCAGCGATATCGGCACCACGCGTGGGTCTTCGTCGGTCGTCATCGAGCGCACTTTCTGCGACGGCTCGGCGCGATGCAACCGCATGGGTATTTCGCAGGCGGTGCCGACGTTGATGAATTCGTTCGTGAGCCTGTTTTTCGTCTCGCGCATGAACTTCGCCAACTTCACCATCGATGCGCTTTACGTCGGCCCCGACGGGCCGAACGACGACGGCATCGGGCAGGGCGACTACTTGGGCGTCTATGCCCGCTTCCTCGGCAATCTGAACGTCTTCAGCCTGCTTGAAACCGCGGCGCTTCTTTCGCCGCCGGGCAGCATTGAACCGAAGGCGCTCGTGCCCCTGGCCGAACGTCAGACCTGGTTCGGTTCGACTTCGCCGAAAATACCGGTGCAGTCGTTCGGCTCCTTCGCGCACCTGGGCAAGGAAACCCGCGTCGGTTACACCTGGTCGCTTGACGGGGGCTTCTGGCACACACCCGAAAACGACGAGGCCATTTCGCTCTCGGGGCTGACCGAAGGGCAGCATACTTTGAAGGTGAGGGCCGTCGAATACACCGATGCCGGTCCGAAGGTCGCCCTGGAAGCCAGCGACTACACCTTCCGGGTCGACACGGTTGCTCCGCGCATCGACCTGCGCGGGGGAACGGGCGGCGCGCCCATTACCGTCGACGTTTCCGACGCCCAGGCCAGCCGCGACGCGATTACCGTCGAGTACACCTGGGACGGCGATGACTGGATGACGCTGACGGGCGATACGGTACCGTTGCGGGGACTTACCCGCGGCGAGCACGTATTGCAGGTAAGAGCGCGTGATGCCGCCGGTAACGAAAGCGGCGCCCGCATGCACTACAACGGTGGCGAAGCCCCCTGGTGGGAACGCACGTTCGGTATTTCCTGCGGTCAGGCCAAGTCGGGCGACATCGGAGGGCTCCTGCTGGCCGGGGTGTTGACCGTGCTTGCCTGGCGCAGACGGGAACGGAGCAGGTAGAAGGTGTTCAGGGGAGGGGGGCTCGGATTCGGAATTCTGGCCTGGTTGGTTGTATTGCTGTCTGCCTGCGGGGCAGACGGTACCGATACCGGCGGGCCGGGGGCCGTGATCTCTCCACGGGCTCCCGTTCTGACCTTTTCGCCTTCGCCCGGGCGCTACCAGGCCTACACGCTCGATGTCACCGTCAGAGCGCCCGACAGCTCCTACGGCCTGTACTTCGGCGTGAACGAAGCCCCCGTGGTGTCGCCCGAGCGACGGTTCGAGGGTAGCTTTTCGGTACGCCTCGTTACGTCGACGCAGTTGCAGGTCATCGTCGAAGATGACGAGGGCAACCGTTTCGGCCCCATGGTTCACGAGTACGTATTCGAGCGGGTGTCGACAGACGCCTGGTGCGAACTCGTAACGCCGCCCGAGCGGTTCTTCAAGACCGGCGTCGCCATACCCCTCAGTGTTCGCTACCGTTTGCCGGTGGCGCTCTCCTATCCGGAATTGTCCATCGACGGCCAATCGGTGCCCCTGTCGGTCGACGACTTCGCGGGCCAGGTAACGGCCCAGGTCGGCCCTTTCGACACGGACCGGGAGCATCGCGCCCAGTGCCTGGTGCGTTTGCCCGGGGGCAGCGCCCATGTCGGCAATGCCTGGGACTTCGTGGTCGACGGCACACCGCCGGAAATTGCCTGGAAAACGACCGGATTTTCCTTCGATCGCGATACGTGGAAGAACGCCCTGCTGCTCGAAGCCTCGGACGGTCTGGCGGGGCTTGAACGGGTTGAAATGTGCAACCCGGCAAGCGAAGCCTGCCTCGCGCTGGCGGCCGAGCCCGAATTGCCGGGGGTTTACACCTTCGCCACCGCCCTGACCGAGGGAACGTCTAGTCTTGCGCAGCTGCAACCCCGCGCCGTCGACCGGTCGGGCAACGAGCGAACGGCGGCGCCGAAGAACCTTGACCTCACGGCCTTCGCCGGAATGCGGCAGGTGCAGGAGCCCGAGCCAATCGTCATGCGCACCGAGTCGGTATTCGACCTG
The DNA here is from genome assembly GCA_041687475.1 of bacterium. Taxonomy (GTDB): domain Bacteria; phylum J088; class JAWLBW01; order JAWLBW01; family JAWLBW01; genus JAWLBW01. Next base: position 9,022 of record JAWLBW010000003.1, on the reverse strand, counting down.
ACCGGACATGTAGGCGAGGCCCCGAGCGAAGTCAGGCTGTTGCACGTCGACGGTTGGGAACCCTATACGGGCTCCTTGCATGACATCGCGCTGGCAAGCGGGTGGAACGAGTTCGCCTACCGGCGATACGGACGTCATGAATGGGAAACCCATGCCGTTTACCATGCCGGCCTGGCCGCCGTGCTTCCGGGCGATCGACGATGGCTGGTTTACGCCTCGAACGCGACCAGCCCGGCCGGAGAATGGCGACCGGTCGAAGACCTCTACCTTGATGCAGGCGGCGAATACGCCCGCGACTGGTTCAACATTCCCCACCTTCTCTTCGTCGAAGACGTCGACGGCGACGGGCGCTGGAGCACATTCGACAGGGCTTTCACCGATCCGACCGATCGGTTTGCCGGGGTCGATGATGCCGAGCCCTGGCGTTCACGCGGCGCGCCGTTGAGCCTGACGCCCCTTGCGCTCGCACCTCAGCAACCCGACTACGTGCGCGAAATGACGGTTACCGTCGAAGGTGGAGTCGACGCCTCTCGGCTGGTCTTTGAATGGCGCAGCGAACGGTTCGGCTTTCCGGTCTCGCACGTGACGTACGATGACCTGGCGTTTCCCGCAGCGGTTTCGGTACCTGCGAGTGGTTACTGTACCTTTTACGCCGACGACGTTACCGGCGTGCGTGCCGATGGAATTCTGAGCAAGGGCGAAGCGCGCAATACCGTACCCTGCTGGGTCGACGAGGTGAATGTCGCGACGCGACCGGGCCCGTTTAGCGTGGTCGATATCGGCGAGTCGGCGCCGCTCGGTTCGATTTTCGTCGTCATGACGGGAGTTTCCTACGGTAGTCTGGTAACCGGTGAGATTCGCTATCGTGCACCCGGTAACCTGTCCGACGCGGGCGTTGTCGCCTCCTACGCCGTAACCGCCGACTTTGAAGAGGCGACGCCCGGGGCCGCCTGGCTCATGGTGAACTGGCGTTACCCGCTGCTCGACGCCGAAGTCGTGTTGTGGAACGAGGGCGAAGCACTTGCGCCGCAATACTTCTCGACCTCGGCCGCTTCTACCTGCTCGGCGTGCGGCTTTGAAGTCTCTATTGAAGACGAAGCCGGCTTACCCGCGCCGGCGCTGGTTTACGTCGGCGATACGGTGGTCGGGCGCTCCGACGCGACGGGCACTGCATACCTCGACGAAGCGCCTGCCGTGGGCAGCCGGCTTCACGCCTTCAGGCAGAACCGCCTGCTTGAAAAGAGAAGCATTACCGAAGCCACCGAGGCCGTGGTTCTCCGTATGCTGGAAACCTCGGACACGCTGGGGGGAAGGGTGGTCGACCAAGGTGGAACACCGGTGCGGGGAGCCGTCGTGCGGTGGAACAACAACGGCTATCTTTCCGAGTCGACGTCGGACGACGAAGGATACTTCTCCTTGCCCGTGAGCGGCGACACGGGCGAGGTGTCGATGGCGCACGACGACCTTCTGTGGTCTCGCACCGTGACCGCGGGCGCCTGGGTCGAGTTCACGCTTCCCCGGGAAAGAAATGCCGACGACCCGCGCGGCATGGTCGTTCATCAGGGGGCGCCCGACCGGGTCTGCGCCGAGTTTTCTTCGACCTCTGCCTGTGCCCAGCCGGCGCCGGCAACCTTGGTCGAAGACATGTATCAGGAACCGCCCTACTGGTCACTGGTTACCACGGCTTCGATGCCGGGAGCGTGGTGGGCCGATTGGGAAGGGGTCATGGCCCGGGCGTTTCTGCTTCCCGGGCTGCTGCCGGCCCTGGCCGCTCCCAATCTGCTGCCGTTCGTGCTTCCCGGAGGGTGGGGGCTGCAGATGCTCGCGCAGGAAGCCAGGTGCGGGCAGTGGCGCCAGGCCTCTCTGGGCATCGTGCTCGCGCAGGGCGATTGCTGGAGCTGGGTGGCCCATGACGAGTACCAGACCTATATACTTGCGAACTTGAACACCCTGGGGGCTCCGAAGCACACGGGACTCGGATACCTTTCGGCCGTTGCAGAGGGCCCCGGCGGTGTCGAACCTCCCGATCAGGTTCTGGTGTTCGAAGAACTGCTGCTGGGCAGAAGCATCGTGCTGCCGGTGCGCGACGGCCAGGTCGTGGCGGCGCTTCCTTACGGTGTATACAGTGTGCGCACGCAGGCCGGCCAGCCGGTCTCGGTGCCCGCCACCGGTAACCGGGTCTATGTTTCGGCGGTCGGCTCTTCGTGGATCACCTTGAAGCTGCCGTAGAAAATGCGCGCGGACCTGGCCGGCCGAGCCTGACGGGGGCAAGGTGGCGTGGGCAATTTCACTTTATGAATGGTGGCGTCGCCCGCGTTCACGTGCCGGCAAGGGGTTACGACTTCGGCTGCCTTGAGCCTGCCCTAGCCAGGCGACAGAGTCCTTTTTCGAACCATGGCTTTTCGCCTTCTCCCTTGGTAAGCTGACTCCATTTCCCTGCCCGAGAGGCTCGCAGTGCAAAAGTTCTTCAAGCGTCTGTTCAGGATGTCGGCCGTTCGGCTGGCGTTCGTCATTACCGTGGTGGTTATCGCGGCCGACTTCACCGAACCCGAATTTCTTCAGATCATCGAGGTAAAGGCCCTCGATGCGAAATTCAAGACCCGGGGCGTCGTACGCGGCAACGAACGTGTGGCCATCATCGCCATCGACGAAAAAAGTCTGCAGGAACTCGGCCGCTGGCCCTGGCCGCGGTGGACGATGGCAAAGCTCGTCGATCGGCTGCGCGACGCCGGCGCCGCAGCCGTCGGATTCGATATCGTCTTTGCCGAGCCCGATCAGAACTCCGAGTTGAAGAAGGTTCGCGAGCTGCGGCAGTTGTTCCGTGAATACGGGCTCGACCGCTCGCCCGACTTCAGCGATCTGCCCGTCGAATACGCCTACGCGGCCACCGACCGGGCGCGTACCTACACACGAGGCGCCGGTCAGTTCTACCGCGAGCTGGTTGAAAGCGAAGCCCGCGCCAACAGCGACGAAACCCTGGCCGCTTCCATCGCCGCTTTTGCCGACAACACCGTGCTTGGGTATTTCTTCTACGGATCGAGCGGACGGGGCGAAATGGCGGCCCGGCAGGTTACCGAGGCGGCCTCGCTCATCGCCGACTCACGCATCAAGGTCATTCTCGGCGACAACGAACCGGTTTACATGGCCGATATGGCCGGCGTCGTGCCCAACATCGCCCCGATTTCGATGCAGACGCCGCACGCGGGCCATTTCTACATGACGCCCGACGCCGAAGACGGTACCATTCGCTGGAACCATCTGGTGTTGCGTTTCCAGGACGGTTACTACCCTTCGCTGGGGCTCAAGACGGCCAGCGTCGCGCTCGATAAGCCGATCATCGTCAAGCGCGAGCACGGCAATATCGTCGAGGTGCGCCTGGGCGACATTCGCATTCCGACCGATGAAACCGGGCGGCTGCTCATCAATTTCGCCGGACCGATGACCGATGACGACGGCAATCTGGTCACCTACGATGTCTTCTCCTTCGCCGACATCATGCAGGGCCGTATTCCCCCCGAAGAGTTGAAGGACCGCATCTTTCTCGTGGGACCGACCGCCATCGGTATTTACGATATGCGAAACACGCCCTTCTCGGCGGTGTATCCCGGGGTCGGCGTTCACGCGAACGTCATCGGCAACATTCTCGACCAGTCGTTCATTCGTAAACCGGCGTGGATGAAGCTCTTCGACCTGGGCATCATCGTTTCGCTGGGCCTTGTTCTGGGCCTGGTTCTCGGCCGTCTCAAGAGTCTGCCCGGCGCCTTTGCCGCTTTGTTTCTCGCGTTCGGTTACTACTTCTTCACCCAGGTGGCCTTCGAACGCTGGGGCATCTGGTTGTCGACGGTGTACCCGATTCTCGAAATCGTGGCGGTGTTCGGCATCATTCTCACCTACAAGTACTTTACCGAGGAACGACAGGCCAGGCAGATTCGCGGGGCCTTCCAGAGCTATGTGACCCCCAGCGTCGTCGAGTCGGTGCTGCGCGAGCCCGAGCGACTCAAACTGGGCGGCGAAACCCGCGAGCTGACCGTCATGTTCTCCGACGTACGCGGGTTCACCACCATTTCCGAGAAGTTGACTTCCGAGCAGCTCGTTGAATTGCTGAACAATTATCTTTCGAAGATGACCGACCTGGTCTTCGAGTCCGACGGCACGCTCGACAAATACATCGGCGACGCCCTCATGGCCATCTGGGGCGCGCCGGTGGTGCAGGACGATCATGCCGTACGCGCCTGCTACACGGCCATCGACATGCTCGAGGTACTCGAGAAGGAGCTCAAGCCCCGGTGGATCAAGGACGGGCTCAAGACGATTCCGGCCGGCACCATACCGGCCATCGATATCGGCATCGGTTTGAACACCGGCTCGATGACCGTGGGCAACATGGGGTCGGACCAACGTTTCGATTACACCGTCATGGGCGACAACGTCAACCTGGCAAGCCGTCTCGAAGGTACGACCAAGCAGTACGCCAACAACATCATCATTTCCGAATTCACCCGCCGTGTGGCCGGCGATGCCATCGTGGTGCGTGAGCTTGATTCGGTGCGGGTAAAGGGCAAGCTCGAACCCGTGCGTATTTTCGATCTCATCGGCAAAAAGGGCCAGGTCGAAGATCGCGTGCTCGAAAAGGTCGCGTTGTTCGAGCAGGGGCTTGCCCTGTATCGCAAGACCGAGTGGGACATGGCCGAGAAGGTCTGGCAGAAGCTGCTCATTCACAACCCCGACGACGAGACCACCCGTATCTTCCTCAAGCGCATCGAAGAATTCCGCAGGAATCCGGTGCCCCAGGGCTGGGACGGCGTCTATGAGATGAAGACGAAGTAACGTGTATTCCTGCGTGAAAGCAGAGCAGGCGCCCGCTTGCGCGGTGCGTCGTGCCGTGCTACAAATAAGCTTTCCATTTCCATTGAATCTGAGGGAGGCCTGAGGTGGCAGACGATCCGCTTTTTCAACGTTTCGGCAAGACGTTTCCTGCCGGTACGGTGCTCTTTCGTGAAGGCGAGCAGGGCCTTACCATGTTCGTTCTTCAGACGGGCAAGGTGAAAATCTCGAAGCGCATCGGGGGAGAAGAAAAAACCCTCGCGGTGATTCCGGCCGGCGAGTTTCTCGGCGAAATGGCCGTGCTTCTCGGCGACAACCGCAGTGCCACCGCCACGGTACTCGAAGACGTGAAGGCGCTTGTCATTGACTCGAATACGTTCGAGGCCATGATCAAGAGCAACACCGAAATCGCCTACCGCATCATCAAGAAGCTCGCCGAGCGTGTGCGGGCCACCAACGAGCAGCTCGAGGCGCTGAGCATTAAGGATCACAACCAGAAAGTGGTTTACGTGCTGCTGCGGGCCGTCAAGGCCACGGGCCAGGCGTCGGAAACGGGCATGACCCGCATCGGGCTGCAGAAGACCGATCTGGTGGCGCAGACCGGTCTCGACGAGAGCAAGCTCGACGAGATTCTTGGCAAGCTGGTCAAGGCCGGTCTGGTCAAGGTCGCCGCCGACGGTATGGACGTGGCGCCGGCTGAAAAACTGAACAAGTTTCTCGAATTTCTCGCCATGCGCGAGCAGTTCGCCGACTTCGCCTGATACCGTTCAACCACACAGGCTCCGGTTTTCCAACCCCCGGTATCCGGGGGTTTTTTCGTGCGGAAGACGGTCGGCCTCGTACCGCCGCCCGGCTCGAAGAGTTACACCATGATGACTGAAGACGAAATCGCGCGTGCCATGGCCCGCCTCGACGGGCTTCAGGGGCGGGGCATCAACTACGATCTGGGGGCCATGCAGCGCGTGCTCGAAAAGCGCGCTCACCCCGAACGGGCTTGCAAGGCCGTTATCGTAGCGGGTACCAACGGCAAGGGATCGACATCGGCCATGCTGCACGCCATGCTGCAGCGCCTGGGGTTCCGGGTGGGGCTGTACACCTCGCCCCATCTCTTCGAGGTGACCGAACGCATGCGCATGGAGTCGCCCATCGCCCGTGAAGAGCTGGCCGAGTGGGTTCTGAGTTACGACGCCCACGGCCTGCTCGACGGTCTGACCTACTACGAAGCGCTGACCGCCATTGCCTTCGACTGGTTCCGCGACATGGAGGCCGAGTGGGTCATACTCGAAGTGGGTGTCGGCGGTCGGCTTGATGCGGTCAACCTGGCTCCGGCGGCAGGGTCGGTCATTACGACCGTCGCCCTCGACCATCGCGAGCTTCTCGGCGACACCATCGAGGCCATTGCCCGCGAAAAGGCCGGTGTGATCAAGGAGTACCGGCCCGTCGTGACGGGGGCGCTGCCGGCCGAGGCGGCCGGCGTCGTCGACACCGTCGTTTCCGAGCGTAACGCCATGCTTTACACGCAGGGCGGCGCCTGGCAGGTCGAACCGACCGCGGAAGGCTTTACGTTCGAGGGGCTTTCATGCCTGTCCATTCCCCGGCTGGGCCTTGCCGGTGATTACCAGTGGCAGAATGCCGGCTGCGCTCTTGCCGCGCTCGAACGCATCGTGGGGGTCGACCTGACGACATGCGCCGATTCGGTTCGCGAGGCGCTGGCGGGCGTTTCCTGGCCGGGGCGCTTTCAGGAGCTTTCGGCTGCGCCGCTCATTGTCGTCGACGGCGCCCACAACCCGGCGGGGGCACGGGTGCTGGCGTCGGCGTTCCGCCGGCGCTATGGCGATCGGGCCCTGAAGATCGCGTTCGCCTCGCTGGCGGGCAAGGAGCACAACGCCATGCTGGCGGCCCTTGCGCGTGAGGGTGTTTCCTTTGTGCTCACCGACATACCCGGCGAACCCCGCGCCCTGCCGGCCCGCGAGCTGGCCAAAACTCCGTCCCTGACCGGTCTTCCGACCACAATCGAGACGCCCCGCGAATTGATCGAGCGGCTGCAGGGGGCGCAGCCTGATGAGGCCTGGCTCGTTACCGGCTCGATAGCCTTTGCCGGGTGGTTCCTGCGTAACTTCAAGGCGCCTCGGAGCTGAGCCTGCCCTCCCTTGCCACGGAAGCACCATGGGGCTAAGATGCTAGGGTGCCTCGCATCGCCATGATCACTTCACTCCTTCTACTCGGGCTTGCCCTTCCGGCATCGGCTCCGGCGGCCGAGGTTTGCCGCGAGAAGGCCGTGCGTACCTATATGGGGCCGGGCGAAGACGGGAAATGGGCCACCCTTGACGACGCCATCTTCTCCGTCACCGAATTCATCTGGGACGAGCAGGGGCGGGTCGTTGCCGAACGCACCGTGACGGGGGCCGGCGTAGACGGCCTCTGGGGCACGGAAGACGATGTCATGGGCACGCGTGTCGTGCATGGCTACGATGGGCTCGGCCACCGCGTGCAGAGCCTGGTATACAACGGCCCCGGCGCCGACGGCGTGTGGAAGACCGCCGACGACGATCTGATTTACGACAACCGAATGGCGTACGACCCCTTCGGGCACATTCTCGAAGAGCGCAGCTACGGAAGTCCGGGCAGTGACGCCGTCTGGCGCACCGAAGACGACGAACTGCTGGCCGAGAACCTTCACGAGTGGAAGGATGGCCGCGAGGTCGGTATTCGTATCCGGACCCGCGACGAAGTAACCGACGAAATGCTCGAAAGCCGGCTGGCGTTCGAATACGACCGGAAGGGCCGCCGCAGCCGGGTCGTCGGTTACCAGACCGCATCGACCGATGCCGTCGCACAGCCCGAGGTCAGCCGCTCCGTATCGGATTGGGAGCAGGGGCGCCTCGTGCGTACCGTCGACTACCTCGAGGCAGGCTTTGACAGGCGCTGGGGCACGGCCGACGATCTCGTCGGCTCCATTACCGTGTACGAGTACGACGAAGAAGGACGCACCACGGCCACCACCCTTTACGGCGGCCGGGGCCCCGACCAGACGTGGGGCACGCCCGACGATGAAATACACCAGCGCGTGCTCACCATTCGCGAGTGCCCTGCCGAAGAAACCGAGTGAGGCGTTTGCGCCTGTCGGTCTTCGGGCGGTATGATACTCAGGCCTGAAAGGGCGGGTTCGTTCCACGGGGGCCATCATGAAGTGCGACGTCCTTGACCGCAAGCCAGTACGAACCGCCGTCGACACAACGGCGGCCGGCAGCCGTTCTCCTTTCGCGCGCATGCTCCTGGGGTTGGCCACCGCCATCGTCCTGGCCGCAACCCCGGGGCAGGTCGGGGCGCAGGATGCCGCCGCGCTGGTGCGTCAGGGAGTTTCGGTTCTCGAACTGGGAAACCAGGAGGCCATGCTGCAGGCCAAGGCGTTTTACGAGGAAGCGCTTCGCGCAGACAGCCGCAACTACGAAGCCGCCTGGCGCCTGTCCGAAGTCAGCTACTACCTCTGGGAAGCGGCCTCGGGATGGGATACCAACGAGGGCTCGAAGCAGGCGAAATTGCTGGCCTACTCGAAGCACGGCGCGCAGGCGGGTCGCCTGGCCCAGCAGATCAATGCCGACGGGGTCGAAGGCCTGTTCTGGTTGTCGGCCAATCTTGCGCTCTGGGGCATGAGTAACGGCGTACTCGATTCGCTTGCCCAGGTTCCCCACATTCTCAAGTACACCCAGCGTTGCATCGAGCTCGATCCCGAGGGAAACTTCGAGCGTGGGGGCTGCTACCGCATTATCGGCGGCGTATATACCAAGCTGCCCGGCTTTCCCGTTTCGGTAGGCGATCGGGGCAAGGCCGAAGAGTACCTGAAAAGATCGCTCGTCAAAGGCGGCGACTACGGCATCAACCACAATCTGCTGGCCGAGGTCTACCTGGCCACGGGTGACATTGCCAAAGCCGTGAAGGTGCTCGAAGGCAACATCGCCAGGCTCGAGAAGCGCAGCCGCACGTACCTCGATAGCCGCGATTTGAAGCGGGCCCGCACGCTGCTCGAAACGGCCCGTGCCCGCCTCTAGTATCCCGTTTGATTAATTCGCATATATTCCGACACCGATGCGTCCCGATAGGCTGCGTTGCTCTTCGTCGCCGATGCTACGGCATCGACTCCTCATCGCGCCTTGCCACTCGGGCGCCTCGATGCCCTCGGTATGCATACGAACTAACC
>JAWLBW010000002.1:0-51077 GCA_041687475.1 bacterium | reverse complement strand
ATTGACGGCTGCGCCCGCGCCTTCCAACGCCCGCGCCGGCTCTTCCTGATTGGGGGCGAGGGTCAGCAGCAGCGTCGGAAGACCGACGGCGCAACGTTCCCAACTCGCCGTGCCCGCGGCGCCGAGGCAGAGATCGGCCCGGGCCATGAGCTCGGCCATGTTCGAAATCTGGCAATGATAGTGTACCCCGGCCATGTGACTGCAACGCTGTTCGATATCGTTTCGGTGTGGATTCGACCCGCCCACCACGACGTCGACCTGCATGGCAGGCTCGCGACGCATGTCCAGCGCATCGAGCGCCTTGCCGGTTTCGTTCGTGGGATCGCTTCCTCCAAAGAATACCAGAAGCCGCCGTAGTCCTGCCGTGCGTGCGGGGGTCACGGCCGCCAGTTCGCGGAAGTCGGCGCGCAGCAGCGCATGGGCCGGGCCGAGAAAAAGTCGGATGTCGGCGGGAACGAGAGCGCGGTATCGCAGGTCGGCGTCGGGGTAGAAGTTCTGGTCGAGCAGGGCTTGGCAATCGTGCGGGCGGTTGGCCAGATCGTCGATGACGAAGATGTGCGTCGCCAGCCGTCCGGCCCTGTTCTCCCAGCGGCGGTCGAGACCGTAGTGATCGACGACGAGCCAGTTCCACCTTTCGTCGCCTGCGAGGGCAAGCAGTTCGTCAGCCTCGGCGGCATTGGCCTCGTTCGACCATGGCGCGCTGTTGAAAGCCGCTTCGGCTTCGGCAATGGGAGAGGTGTGGGCAGAAAGCGCGAGCAGGGCGAACCCTTCGGCTTCGATGGCGGCGTGTAGATTTCCGGGAAAGGTACGGGAGGCAAAGGTTACTTCGGCGCCCGCGGCGCGCAGTTCTCGCGCCAGCGTGAGGCAGCGCATGGCATGACCGGTTCCGATTCTGACCGAGGCGTCTGTGCGAACGAGTACCTTCATCTCCTACTTTTCAGTCAGCTTTTTCTGCTCGACATGCGCATTCAGGTCCCGAATTTCCGGGTGCTGTGCGAGAAACGCGACCACTTCGTCGGTCGTGGGGTCGCGGGGTGCGAATTGTTCGACCACCGCTGTGAGAAGGGCCAGATCCTCGGGCGTATCCAGGGTCCACCGATGGGCCGACAGGTCGGTTTCGCCCTCGTACGAGGCCAGCGAAAACCGGTTGTCCGGATTGTAGATATACGGCGTGACGTGTTCGCGTTCGTGCGCGTGGCGCGCCTGCTCGTGTGCCTGCCTGAGTGCTTCGAAGGTGAAAACTTCGATATCGAGTCCGCGCGGATAGGTTCGGGTCTGCGTGTTGCTCAGGTAGTCGCATTTTTCCGCAGCATGACGACGAAGAAAATCGGCGACCACGTCGCAGAGCAACCGCGTATCGAGAAGGGGACAATCGGAGGTTACCCGAATCACGACATCGGCCCCTTCCTGCAAAGCGGCGCCGTAGTATCGAGAGAGCACGTCCTGTTCGCTGCCGCGGAAAACACCGGCCCCGTGGCGCGACGCCTCTTCGGCAACCGGATCGTCCGTGGGCGAATCGGTGGTGGCGACCACGACCCGGTCGATACGGTCGCAGCCGGCCACGCGGCGAATGACCTGCGAGAGCACGGTGCTTCCGCCAAGCGGCAGCAGCACCTTGCCGGGCAACCGGGTCGACCCCATGCGTGCCTGAATGACGGCGACGACCTTCACGCCAGTATCTCGCAAAGGGCTTCGACCACCCGGTCCTGTTCGTCTTCGCCCAGGGTCGGAAACATCGGCAGGCTTATCGCGCGACCGTAGTAGGCCTCGGCGACCGGATAATCGCCGGCCCGGAACCCGAGCGCGCGGTAGTAGGGCTGGGTATGCACGGGTATGTAGTGCACGTTCACGAGAATGCCGCGTTCACGCAGGGCTTCGAAGACCTGCCGGCGCGTCTTTCCGGCCTTCGCTTCGTCGACCTGAATGGGATACAGGTGCAGCGACGAGCGTGACTCGGGCGATTGGTAAGGCAGAACAAGCGGAAGCCCCGCCAGCGCTTCGTCGTACCGACGGGCCAGTTCGTGCCGGCGGTCGATGTACCCGGCCAGCCGCTGCAGCTGGGCCGCCCCGAGTGCGGCCTGCATGTCGGTAATGCGGTAATTGAAACCGAGTTCGACCTGGCGATAGTCCCAGGGGCCGTCGGGGTCGCCGTCGAAATCGTTCGGATCGCGGCTGATGCCATGGGTACGCAGGCGCTTGACGTGCTCGTACAGATCTTCGCGATTGGTGAGCACCATGCCGCCTTCGCCGGTGGTTATGATCTTGACCGGGTGAAAGCTGAACACGGCTGCGTCGGAGTACACGCAGTTTCCCGTTCGGGTGTCGCGGTATTCGGCGCCGACGGCATGCGAAGCGTCTTCGAGAATGCGAAAGCCGAAGCGCTTGCCCAGTGCGGCAATGGCATCCATCTCACAGGGCTGGCCGGCGAAATGAACGGGCACGACGACGTGGGGCAGGCGGTTTTCGCGCTCGGCGGCCACGAGCTTCTGCTCGAGCGCTTCGACGCTCATGTTGTAGGTGCGCGGGTCGATGTCGACAAAGTCGACGTCGGCGCCGACGTAGCGGCCGCAGTTGGCCGAGGCCACGAAGGTGTTCGGCGACGTCCACAAACGCTTGCCCGGTCCGAGATCGAGCGCCAGACACGTCAGGTGCAGCGCGGCAGTGGCATTCGACACGGCCACGGCGTATTTCGCCCCGCACCAGGCCGCCATCTCCCGTTCAAACCGCTCGATGGCCGGACCCTGGGTCAGCCAGTCGGAGCGCAACACCTCGACGACCGCGTCGATGTCGGCCTGGCCGATATCCTGGCGTCCGTACGGAATGGGCTTCATGCGTAGTCGCGCAACTCTTCGGGGGGCAGAAAGTGCGGGTTCGAGTCGGAACGGTATTCGAAACCGAACGCGACCGGCTTGCCTTCTTCGCCGATGGCATTGACCCGGTAGTCGGGGTGAATGGCGAAATTAATCGTGGGTTGAATCACGTAGTGGTCGTGAAATTCGAGCGTGAGGTGCGAGTCGTCGGCGGGCACCATGACCTCGTGCAGCTTTTCGCCGGGCCGAATGCCGATAACCTTGGTGGGCATGCCGGGGGCCAGGGCTTCGACCAGATCGACCACGCGCATCGACGGAATCTTGGGCACGAAAAGTTCGCCGCCCTGCATGCGTTCGAAGTTCTTGAGCACGAAATCGACACCCTGCTGCAGGGTGATCCAGAAGCGGGTCATGCGCTCGTCGGTTACGGGCAGCTCGTTGGCGCCTTGCTCGATAAGCCGCTTGAAAAAGGGCACGACCGACCCGCGAGACCCGACGACATTGCCGTACCGCACCACGCCGAAGCGGGTACGATGACCGCCGGTCATGTTGTTCGCCGCCACGAAAAGCTTGTCGGAGGCGAGCTTGGTTGCGCCGTACAGATTAATCGGGTTTGCCGCCTTGTCGGTCGAAAGCGCGATGACTTTCTCGACCTCATTGTCGATGCAGGCCCGAATGACGTTTTCAGCGCCGTGAATATTCGTCTTGATGCACTCGGTGGGGTTGTATTCGGCGGCCGGAACCTGCTTGAGCGCGGCTGCGTGTATCACGAAGTCGATGCCCCGCATGGCCTGCGAAACCCGTTCGGCGTCGCGCACGTCGCCGATGAAGTAGCGCATGCGCGGGTCGGTGAACTCCTGCGCCATTTCATACTGCTTGAGCTCGTCGCGCGAGAACACCACAATGCGCTTCGGGTTGTAGCGAGACAGAATCGTCTTCACATACTGCTTGCCGAAGGAGCCCGTTCCCCCGGTTATCAACACTGATTTGTCGTTGAACATCGCTGGCTGAAATCTCGAAAAGTTAGAACCGTGCACCGCCGGGGCGGGGGCACGGGAGCAAAAGGCCTGTCACGCCGGCGCAGGGAGCTCCGGAAATGTTAAGCCAACAGTTTAGCACCTCGGCGCTTGCGTGTACAAAGGAGAGATTACGAGGGCGTGCTTGAGGCGAGAACAGCGAAGCCGGTAAGATGGAGTATGGCCGCAACCGGCGTAGAAGACGCCTTCACAACCAACCTCTATCTTGCCGGATCGCCCCTGCAGTTGCTCAGCGCTCTTGAAGCACGCGAGCGGTTTCCGGCCGAACGGCATGTGCTCGCGCTGCACGCGCCGACGGGTACACGCAACTACGAGCAGATCGAGCGCGTGCTCGCCCTCGCCGCTCCGTGGGACGAGATCGTTACCGTTCCCTTCCTTCATCGAAATGCGAGTCTGCCGCTGCAGGCCCTGCGCCTGGCCGCTTTCCGCCGGAAAATGGGCGCGCGACGGTACGCGCGGGTCTTTCTCTCGGACTACAACAGCATTACCCGGCGTTTCCTTGCCGCCGGCATGTCGTACGACGAGCTGATCCTGCTTGACGACGGCATGGCGTCGGTAAACATTCATCGGCACCCGCTTTTTCTTCGGCCCGAGCCTCCGGTGGGCGCCAATCCGGCCGTAATGGCGGCATACCTTCGTACCAGCCTCGCGCGCAGGCTAGGTTTCTTCGCCGACCCGGTGCCGACCTTGTTTACCTGCTTCTCGCTGACGCCGCACCCCGGGCAGCGCGTGGTGCCGAACGATTTTACCTTTACGCGCGCGCTTTTGCGCGAGAGCGGTCGCCGTGCCGACGAGAGTGTCTACTTCGTGGGCCAACCCTATCTCGATCGCGGCTTCACCACGCCGCAGGCTCTGTTCGATGCGCTTCGCTTCGCGCAGGCGTATTATCAGGGAAAGCGCTTCATTTACCTGGCGCATCGAGCCGAAACGCCTGAAGCGCTCGACCGGCTTTCTTACGCAACCGGAATGGAGACACTCGTTCTCGAAAACGCCATCGAAATCGAATTTCTACTGCGACGCGAGACGCCCGCCGCCATCGCGGGTTTCTGTTCAACCGCGCTCGTAACGCTTCCCCGCATTTTTCCCGGCATCGGGGTTACGGCCTTTGAAATACCCCCCGGTCTGTTGTCTGACATCGACCGGGAGCGTATTACACTGGCTTACCGGTATCTCGAAGAGAACGGAGTGCCGGTCGTGCCCGTCGCACCGGTCGAGTCAGGGGCTCCTACGTAGGCGAGTATCGGCAGTTTGGGTGTTCGGCGGTCCGTGCTATAATGCTTGATTGCCCAAGAAACGTTGGGTCATTTATCGGTAACACTTCACAGGCCGGGGAACGGGAACAGGGCATGCCTCTCACAGCACAGCAACCAACAACCGCAGTGGTCGACGCATCCAGAGGCATGGACATGGCCGAGCTGGTCGCCATTTTCTGGCGTCGCCGGTTCGTTTTTTCCGTGCTTTTCGTCATCGTATTGCTGGCTGCCGGGGCTTACTTTTTCCTGGCCGAGCGAATTTATCGCAGCTTTGCGGTCGTGAAGGTGGGGTACGTGATCGGAAACGGCCGACTCGAGCACGTCGAACCGCCCAAGGACGTGGTTGCCCGCCTGCGTATCAATTATCGCGTCGACGAGCCGAATCTGCAGCGCCGCGAGGTTGCCTGGGTAGCCGATATTTCCGAAGGCGGAACCGACCGCTTCATTCGCATCGAAGCCGAGGCGTACAACAAAGCCGACGCCGTTGCGCTTGCCCAACAGGTTGCCGACGAATTGGTCGCGCAGCATCAGGCCGAAGCCTCCGTCGTGCAGGAAGCAACCGCGACTTATCTTGCCGAACTTGAAGTTCTGGCCGACGCCCTGCGCAACTCGTCGCCGGGGGCTTCGACCAACCGCGATCCGGTGGTTTCGGCGGCCCGGGGCATCGAACGTTCGACCGAACAGCAGACCCGCCAGTTGGCGCTTGAGCAGCTTTTCGAGAACCGCTTGTACCTTGCCCGTATGCAAGCGAACCCGACCCACGTCGAAACGGCGGCCGTGAGCTCGCCGGGCCCAGTTCGTCCGCTTTTGACACTGGTCGCGGCGCTCGCCCTTCTGATGGGCGTGGTGCTGGGCTCGCTGGGCGTGGTCGTGAGCGAGTTCTGGTCGAAGTACGGTCCGACGATCAGAAGCCAGTCCTGAATCGTCCGGCGGCGTGTGGCCGGCTCGGGTTCAGTCTTCTTCTTCTTCGTACTCGAAACCGAGCAGCAGGTCTTTCCGTAGAATGGCGCCTATGACGGCGGCCTCGGCCTCGACCAGCGCGGCTGCATCGGCCTTGGCAAGGGCCCCCAGCCCCCCCCGACGCACGGCAGGCATCTTTTCCTGCAGGGGTTCGACCACCTCGTCGACGAGATCGCCGGGTATCAGCATCAGCGACGTATTCGTCGTCAGGAAGCGAGGGTGCGGCAGCAGCCAGGTGGCGAGCACGAAGTCGCGGGCTTCCTCTTCCAGTTCGCCCAGAAAAGGTTCGAAGACGAACACACGCTCGTCGGTAATGAGATCGCGGGCTTCGATGCCGTAGGGTTCTTCAAAGCCGACGGGTACGAGCAGGGTGAACCGAGCCTGACGCAAGGCTGCCTGCAGTTCTTCGCCAAGGGGAATGGAGGGCGCTTCGAGCCATCGGGCGAGCGGGGTTACGCCGTCGAAACGCTGCCCGTACATGGTGAAGGAAAGAAGGATGTCGAGCTGCTCCTCGGTAACTTCGTCGGACTCCGAGCTCAGCAAGCCGAGGTTACGTCCGGCCTCCCATATCTGTTCACGGGTGAGTGATTCGGCCACCGCTGCGTGAACGTTTTCCAGTTCGTCTTCGAAGGCGGCGAGGGCGGTGAGATCGTCGAAGGTGTAGGGCTTGTCGGGCATGGAGAACTCCTCTGGCAACAGCATATCACGCGCACGCCGGGGCGGCCCGGTTGCCCCCGGCCGTCATCGGCGGTTAGAATCAAAGGCCCGGCCCGAAATGGTCGGGTGTCTTACCGGTCAGGAGTGTACCCGTGTCTGCCATCGTGTTCAAGGAAGATTTCGCCCCAGTCTACCTCTTTTCCTTTCAAGGCGAAGCCTCGGCCGAGGAATTCGACGCCTATATCGCCAGCCTCGACCGGGTACTTACCGCAAGTCGCTCGACGGGGCGGCGGTTTCTGATGGTGTTCGACGCCACCCATGCGGGCAGTTTACCGGCCCCCCACCGCAAGCGCATGGGCGAATGGCTCAAGACCAATGCCGACGACCTGCGCCGACTGAACGTGGCCTCGATCTTCATCATCAACTCGGCGGTCGTGCGTGCGATTCTGACCGGCATTCTCTGGATTCAGCCGCTACCCAACGAATATCGCATCGTGCCGACGCTGACGGAGGGGCTTGACGTCGCCGCAGACTTGCTCAAAGTGGCGGGTATTGCCTTGCCTGCCGGATTGCAGGCCGGTTTGTCCTGAGCCGTCGACAGCCCCCTTACCGCAGACCTGTCGGGTGCTATACTGAAGCCGTTGGCCGGGGCAGGAGGGTGCCATGTTACGTGAGCTGAATGACGGAGCGCCTGTGTTCGTTCCCCTGCTGTTAGCTGTCTTGCTGACGGCGGCGGGGTGCGGCGACGACAAGAAGAAGAACGCGGCTTCGCCGACCTGGCACCGCGACGTCGGCCCCATCATCAGCGCACAGTGCAGCGGTTGTCACACCGAAGGCGGCATTGCCCCCTTTACGTTGACCGGTTATGACGAGGCAAAGGCCTACGCCGGCGCCATCAAGGCCCGCACCGCCGATCGCAGCATGCCCCCATGGGGCGTCGACAACTCGGGTGCCTGCAACACCTGGCAACACGCCCGCTGGCTCAGCGACGACGACATCGCGCTCATCGGCGCATGGGCCGATGCCGGGGCGCCCAGGGGTAATCCGGCCGACGCACCGGCGCCCGCCGACAGCGATGAACCGCCCACGCTCGACAGGGTCGACGCGACCGTCGCCCCGGCCGAGGCCTATACCCCCGATGACAGCCGGGCCGACGATTACCGCTGTTTCATCGTCGACCCCCGACTCGACTCCGACGGGTTCCTGACCGGTTTTCGCATGATTCCCGACAATGCGGCCATGGCCCATCACATGATTCTCTACTCCCTCGACACCGACGAGGCCGAAGCCCAGGCGCTGGCGTTTGACGAGGCAGAACCCGGCCCCGGTTACACCTGCTTCGGGGGCGCGGGCGTCGACGGCTCGCAAACCCTGGCCGGCTGGGCCCCCGGAACGCCGGTAACCCGATTTCCCGAGGGCGTGGGCATTGCCCTGAAAGCCGGCCGCAAGCTGGTCATGCAGATGCACTACAACACCTTGAGCGGCGTGACCCCCGATCGTTCCCGGCTCGAACTGCAGGTCGACGCGTCGGTGCGATACCAGTCGGTGCTGGCCCCGGTGGCTCACCTCGGCATTTACCTGCCCCCCGGCGAGTCGTATGTCGAACAGAGCTATACCTACGACCTATCGACCCTGGGGCTGCCGTTTCCCCTGCGGGTCTGGGCCGCTTTTCCCCACATGCACACGCTGGGCAAGACATTGCGCGTCGACAATCTCGAATTCGGCGACGAAACCTGCCTGGTCAACGTTCCCCGCTGGGACTTCAACTGGCAGCAGTTCTACTTCTACGAGGAACCCTTGCGTGTCAGCCCGTCGTCGAGTATTCGGC
The DNA here is from genome assembly GCA_041687475.1 of bacterium. Taxonomy (GTDB): domain Bacteria; phylum J088; class JAWLBW01; order JAWLBW01; family JAWLBW01; genus JAWLBW01. The sequence goes on along the minus strand of JAWLBW010000002.1, from coordinate 42,532 downwards.
TGACCTGCGGCTTCGACACCTCGGACCGGACCCGGGCGACGACCTGGGGCGAAGGCACTGCCGATGAAATGTGCCTCGTATACTTTCTCGTATCTCTTTAGGGGGAAGCCGCGGGAAGCGACCTCGCGGCGACTGCGGCAAACCACTGCGTAATCGCCTGCCTCCGAATGGGCGTGACTTGGCTGGGGGAAGCATACTCGGCTTTCAGGCGACAGTGACAGCGCCGGCGCTCTGCACTTTCAGCGTCCGGAAAGCTCCTGACTGGGGGAAGGGGCGCCCCTGACGAATACCCGTACAGGACCGAGAGCCATTGACCCTGCTTGGGGGAGGGTGACGCGCGCGCGGAACGGCTCGCCCTCGTAGACGTGCAGGCCAGGTGCAGAAGGCGGGGGCGGCAGGTTCACTTGAAAAAAGCGGTGCCGGACTCAACCCCGTGAGCCACGTCCGGCACCAGCCCAGCCCAACCCTTTGTGAGTGGCATCCTACCCCGGGGGGTGGGACGGGGCAATACCTGAAACGGGGTATTTTTGGCCGACCCGACCGGCGAATTTCAAGGGACGGATGTCAAGGGGGCTTCCACGCAGAAATACGTGGAAGCGACAATATTCTCGTGCCCTGCGCGCTGGCACGGCTTGAGATTCCCCCTACTCGGTCTGGTCGTACTCCCGGCACATGTCGTGCTCGAGACTCGCATGCAGGGAACGGAATGACGGCGCGGCTTCCGGGGCGGTGTCGTCAAGCAGCGGGGCGTCGTCGTCTATGGCGTAGGCGATATCGGCTTCTTCCCACGGGCTTTCGGCGTCGGCGACGCTTTCACAGGGAATCTGGTTCATCAGCGCCTGTGCCGCCTCGAGGTTCGGATTCTGCATGAGATCGCGCACGTCATCGGGCGTATACTTCGACGGGTAGCCGAGGGCGACGAAGATGCACATTTCGTCATCGGACGATGCGCCGGTGGTTACTTCGCGATTTTCGTCGTTGTAGTAATGGCAGGCCCAGTGTATGCCTTCGCCCGCCTTCATGGCCAGAGGCTGGTTCGCGAAGTACTCGCTCTGCTCGAAAAAGAGAATGGGGGGCGACTCCCAGTCTTTGTTTACGAAGAAGGGCGTGGGATCGACTTCACGGCTGAGTTCGTCATATAGATTCATCGTGAAGCAGGCCCCGCGTTCGTGCGAGTGGCTGGAAATCGCGAAAACGTTGATGTCCTGTTTCAGCTTGCAGGTGCCCGTCTCGATCTTACGTGACTCGGGCGGAAGCAGCACATCGTTGATTCCGCCCGAGAAACCGGTGACCACGTGCTTGACCTCGTGGTCCTGCATGCGATGCAGGTTCAGCACGGCGTTGATGTTGACCGGCGCATCGAAGGTGTTGATGTAGTGGTGCTCCATGACCAGCACGAGGGGCAGCGGCAGGGGCAGGCCGACCCCTTCGGGCAGGGTGCCGCCCTGTTCGGTGCGCTGGCTCGGGTACAGGGTCTGTGCCTGTTGCTTCTCCATGAGGTCGCCCAGCTCTGCACAGTCGTACTGCCCGAGTTCCTTGCCGAGCATGAGCTCGGCCTGACCCTCGCCGAGCAGGGCGTCGGCCACGGAGAAGATGCCCAGGTTGACGTTCATGTGATGGCTCGAGACCGAAGTGCGACTCTCGAGACCGCCGATCCACGCCAGGTTCTCGCCGTTCTGCGGATCGATGCGCACGATGTCGCACGAATAGTACTCTTCGCCCGGATGCACGACGTGCGGGGCCGTCGCTATCTGGTAGCCGAAGGCCGGTTTCTCGAGCTGCACGGTATAGTCGAGCGGCCCGGTGTTTTCGACTTCGACCGGGCTGCAGGCGGCGGCGAATACGAGCAGAGCGGCGAGGCCGCCGGTGAGTTGGCGCATGGTTGTTCCCCCTTGTTTCCAGCGAGCGCTGCGGTAGTCTATCAATGTCACACAACAGTTGTCTACCCCTCGGTCGCCAGAAGGCAGTCCGAATCCGGGAAGCAAGGCATGAAAAAGGCCGGGAGAGCATTGCCCTCCCGGCCGAGACAAGGGAAGATTGTGCTGCGCAGCTTACCAGCGCACGCGAATGCCTGTGGGGTTTACGCTGGGGTCTGCGACCGGACTGTCGGTGGGCAGGTTGCGCTCGACCTCGCGGGGCACTTCCTGTTGAACGGTTTCGGTGCGTTCGATGACGCCGCCGTCGGCCGGCTGTTCGGGGGTCTCCTGGGCAGACTCATCTCCTGCATCGTTATGCGAGGCTCCGTCTTCGTTCGCGCCCTCATCATTGCCGCCTTCACCCGATGCCTCGTCGCCGGTATCTTCGCCGTCGTTCTCGCTGTCGCCCTCGCCTGCATCGCCACCACCTGCGTCGCCGTCACTTCCGGTAGACGCCGACTCTTCCTGACGTTCACCGCCTTCGCCCTGCGACTCGCCGGTGCCTTCGGGCGGCGTCTGGGTCGAAGCAATTTCTTCGTTTACCGACTGACGCTCCTGGTCGGTCATTTCACGGGCTTCGCTGGGGGCGCTTCGACTGCGTTGTTCCGAGCGCTGCGACGCGCCGACCAGAACCGGGGTGCCGATGCGCTCGTCGACGGCATTGAACGCAACCTGTCCCTCGACGACCGACAAGGTCGTTTGCTGCGCATTCTTGTCGAACTCGAGCACGAAATGGGTGCCGCGCACGCCGGCCACGGCCGTGGGGGTCTGAAATTTGTAATCGGTGTTGCCCGAGAGAAACTTGGAAACCACCGCCCGCATCTTGCCGAAGTAAAGGCGAAAACGTCCGCTGCGCTGCTGATCGCTGGTCTCGAACCCCTCCAGGCGAAAGGCGCTGGACTCGTTGATGGTGAGCAGGCTGTCGTCGGCAAGCAGAATCTTGGCAAAGGCGCCCTTACCGGTTACCACCGAATCGCCGTTGTAGACCTTGGTGCCTTCGGGAAGCTTGTAGCGCTTGCCGGTACGCTGCAGAACGACCGTACCGGTCGACGAAACCACCGTTCCCACGTGAGCGGTGGCCGCCCAGGCTTCGGTGCATACCAGGGAAAGCATCAGGGCGCCCAGCGCCAACAAACGTTTCATATCCTTTTCTCCCTCGTCGATTCGCTTCGGCCGCGAGCGCCTGTCATGTTATACCGCATGGACCCGCCGAACGCACTCAGGGCATGCGCCAACGGGCTTCGAGACCGCCCAGCCACTTGGTGTAGTTTCCGGCCAGAACGCCGATTTCGGGGGCGCGCACGTTTTCGTTCCGAATCCACGCGGTCGAGAGGCGCACACCCCAGTCGCCCCACCAGCGACTCACGCCCAGCGCGGCGCTGAGGGCCCGGTCGGTGCGGTCGACCGACTCGGCCAGATAGGGCGTAAGCAGGTACTCGAAACTGCCGTCGACGAGAATGCCCGCCCCCACGTCGCCGCCGCCGAAAATGCGGGCGCTCAGCAGATCGTAAATCCAGAAGTCGTCGGCGGCACGGTTGGTTTCGTAACTGGCCCCGATGCCGGCGTAGCCGGTTTTTCCCCAGAAGGCGAATTGGTTGAGCTGGGCACGCCGGTTGATACCGTCGCGCTCGTCGCTGCGGAAATCGTCGAGCCGCCATTCCCACGAAGCCGCGGTGGCGAAGTTCTCGCCCATGGCGACAAGCAGGCGCGGCCCCACGCCGATGGCGCGTTTGTAGAAATGGAAGTCGAGCGTCCAGTATTCGGCACGCACCAGGCCGCCGAGGCGAAGGGGTAGCTTGCCCGGCCGCCAGGTCAGATCGGCCTGCGCTTGGTGAACGCCCAAATCGAGGGCCCGGTGGTCGGGGTCGAAATAGCGGCCCTGATTTACAACCACGGCCCCTTCCGAGCGCAGCGATTGTGTTTCGATGAAGCGGTATCGTCCCTGACCGTTCACGACGGCGCGAAAGCCGCGGTCGTCGCTCGTCGGGGCGCCCGAAAGAAGTACGTTGCTGTCGTAGCGAATGCCCGCATCGACGTTTACGGCCAGGCGGGTGCTCCGTCGACGTGACACCTCGGACAGCCCCGCGCGGGCTTCGGCGGCCAGATCGCCGGCTGCCTGCAGTTGCAGCACCCGTTCGAAATCGCGTTCGGCGCCCTGCAGGTCGCCGAGCGTCAGGGCCATGCGCCCGCTTTCAAGCAGGGCACGCGTGCTCAGTGGGCCCCCCAGTTCGGCGGCCAGCTGGTAGGCATGGCGGGCGGCTTCTCGATTCCCCAGCGCTTTCCACGACTCGCCCAGATACCAGGCCCCATCGGCGCCGAGGGTGCCTTTGAGCTCGGCGCGCTCGAGCACCGTTACCGCCTCTTCATGGCGACCGAGTCGAGACAGCGAGATACCCAGCGGAATCAGCGCCGAAGAATCATCGGGACGCGCCTCGGCGGCTCGCTCTAGGTAAATGACGGCTTTTTCGTCTTTGCCGAGGCGGAAAAGGGTGGTGCCGATTTCCAGGTTTCCCGAAAAGTCGTCCTGCGCCGAGGCAGACGGCGGCGTAAGCAGAAGCAGGGTGCCGAACAACAGCGAAGTCAGGTGTCTTGTACGCGAATTCATCGGTAAGTCGTGACGGAAGATGAATGCCCCAGCCTAGCAGAAGGACGCTTAACCGGCCAGCCTTTCTCCGACAGACCGCTGTTCACGTTGTAACCCGTTTGGCCCGGGCCTGCTGTGATCCCGCGCACGCATGGGGGATTCCGGAGGTATTCGAAGGTTTTTACCCGGAAGCCGGGAAGCGTTTCAGCCTGTTCCCGCTCCCTTGTCCATATTTCGTCTGAAAGAATTTTCCGGAGTGTGATCTGGATCGTTTGTTGGTGTTGCCGCGCTGTGTTAATATTCGGACGTTCCACCCAAAGGTTCACCCGGCGACTGGTCTGCCGGTCACCGCTCGTTACAGGGAAGCCATGATTGCGAAACGCCTTCGTTTTTTCGTTAACGCCCTCGTTACTGCCGCCGCGCTTGGGGGCTGTACGCCGGAAGGGCCGGGTACGGTTGTGTTCGAGGCGCATCTTCCCGACGATTACGCGCTGGCCGCCGATTACGCGCTGGCCGCCGATTACGCGCTGGCCGACGGTATCTCTCGTGCCGCGAGCGGCGATGGCTGGCGCGCGGCGGCCTATGATACGGCGGTGACCCTGACGACGATTCGTGTCTCGGCGCTCCAGAACGGCAAGACGGTGGTTACCGAGTCGTTCGACGCGGCTGCCAGGCAGGCAGAGCTTCTGGGTATGGCCGCGGGAACCTACGAGGTGGTCATCGAGGCCTTGCGGGGCAATGAGCTGGTACTGCGCGATCGCAAGCGGGGCGTTGTGGTGCGGGCCGACGAGCTTACCGATGCCGGCGAATTCTTTCTCGGCCCCGTTAACCCGAAGCTGCTTGTCGTCGATCGCTTTCCCGCCGCTGTCACCAACCGGGCCGAGCTTGCGCTTTCGGGGCGCAAGCAGATGTACACCGGTGTCTCGCTGAACGGGCAGCAGGTGGTGTCGCGTAACGGCGACAAGACCTTCACCTTCCGTACGACCCTGAAGGAAGGTGGGAACAGCCTTTCCCTGGCCGCATTCAACGACGACCAATCGTACGGTGCGCCGGTAGCCTTCGCGGTTACCCTCGATACGGTGGCCCCCGTCGTGCAGACATTCGGGTTGGCCGGCTCGCCGAGCGCGGTCAGTCAGACCACGGTCACGCTTGAGATTGGTGTTACTGGCGCCGGAGAAATGATGCTGTCGGCGGCTCCCGACTTCGCCGGGGCCACGTGGGTGCCGGTGGCAACGACCGCCGAAGTAACGCTTCCGGGCGGCGACGGCGTCAAAACCATTTACGCTCGGTTCCGCGACGCGGCAGGCAATGTCGCTGCTGCCTCGATTTCGGTCACGCTCGACAGGGTGGTGCCCGAAATTGTTTCCTTCGGGGTTGCCGGAGCGCCGTTTGCCGTTTCGATCCCGACCGTGCAGCTCGCGTTGGAAGTATCCGGCGCCGTCGACATGCAGCTTGCCGGCGACCCGGGTTTCCAGGGGGCGGCATGGCAGGCTTACGAGCCGGGCCCGCTCTTCGAACTGCCGGGTTCCGACGGTCAATACGGTATTTACGCACGTTTTCGCGATGCCGCCGGCAATATTGCCGAGACCTCGACCACCGTATTGCTTGACCGCCAGGCGCCCGAGGTCTTCGGCTTTGCGGTTGCGGGGGCTCCGGCAGCCGTTTCGGCGCCGACCGTCAACCTGCAGATTGACGTGGGCGGGGCAACCGAAATGCAGCTTTCGGCCGACGCCCTGTTTGGCGGCGTTGCGTGGGAGCCGTACACGGCGACGCCTGCGTTTACCTTACAGGGAGGCGACGGGCTCAAGACCATTCACGGGCGCTTTCGCGATCAGGCCGGCAATGTGGCGACTGCTTCGGTCGACGTAACGTTCGACCAGACGCCGCCGGCCATCTTTACCTTTGTGGTTTCCGGCGCTCCGGCGGCCGTGTCGACGCAAACGGTAACGCTGGCTATCGAGAGCAGCGGCGCCGTGCAGATGCAGCTGTCGACGAGCCCCGATTTCCAGGGCGAGCCGTGGCAACAGTTCTGGGCAACCCCCATGTTCATGTTGCCGACCGAACAGGGCGAGCACACCATCTATCTGCGTCTGCGCGACGAGGCCGGAAACGTCTCGGCCGGCGCATCGACATCGGTCGTTTACGACTCCGTTGCGCCGAATCAGCCGGTGGTAGCCTTCAACGGCAGCCCCGCATGGGTCGCCGAGCCGCTGCAGACAATGGTAGTCGTCTCGGGCGAAGCGCAGATGCAGATTGAGGTCGAAGGCATACTCGGCGCGTGGATGCCGTTCGACGGCACGCCCGAAGTGACGCTTCCGCCGACGGACGGCACGAAAACCGTCAGGGTACGCGTGCGCGATACGGCCGGTAACACATCGACCTTCGGCTCGGCGAGCACCTATCTCGACCTGACGTCGCCCTCCGACCCCGGCGTGCCGGTGTTCTCGGCCAATCCGGTTTCCGAGTCGGTAGACGTGAGCTGGGGCGCGGCCACCGACGGCGGTTCGGGCCTGAACAATTATGAACTGCGCTGGACGACCGACGGCGCCAACTGGTACTTCATCAACTACGTCGCCGGTGAATCGTATACGTGGACGTCGGCCGGCGAGGGTACGTATCAGGTACGCGTCGCGGCCAGGGACAAGGTCGGCAATGCCAGCGGCTGGATGGTTTCCGAAGCGCTGGTCGTCGACCAGACGGCGCCCGTGGTCAACGGAGCACCGGTCGTTGCCGCCAATCCGGTCTCGTCTGCGGTCGGACTTTCCTGGCCGGCGGCGACCGACGAGAACGGCATTGACGCATACCGCCTCGAACGATCGGTCAACGAGGGGGTAACGTGGACTCAGCTTGGCGTTACGACGGCCACAACCGTCGTCGACATGCCGGGCAGCGGCTATTTCCGCTATCGCTACGTCGCCCTTGACGCCGCCGGAAACAGCACGGCTTCGGGCTATTCGGAAAAGGTCACGGTCGATACCGGCCTGCCGCCGATTCCCGCGGCCCCCGTTCCCTCGGCCTCGGTCTCGGCCACCGGCGTTACCCTTGCGTGGACAGCGGTGGTCGACGGCATGACCGGTACGAAAGACTACCAGGTGCAGCGCTCGTCCGATTGGGTGAACTGGACGCTTCTTGCCACGACGACCGACCTCGGCTTCACCGACATTCCCGGCGCAGACGGCGAGTACGTGTATCGCATTCGCGCGCGCGACAACGCCCTGAACGTCAGCGACTGGTCTGCCGGGTCTTCGGCCGTGCGCATCGATGCGACGGCCCCGCCGACGCCTTCGGCGCCCGTATTCAGCGGCAACCCGGCCACCGCCGCCGTTACCGTCACGTGGTCGGCGGTTACCGACGCCACGAACGTTTCCTACGTACTCGAAGACTCGGCCGACGGCGGAAGCACGTTTACGATGATCGCCTTCCAGCCGGCTACCTCCTTCGTTTACGCACCCGAGACCGATGGGCGCTACGTTCTGCGGGTCGCCGCCAAGGACGAGGCGGGTAACTACGGGCCATGGTCGACGCTTTCCGACGAATTGGTGTTCGACACCACGCCGCCCGAAGTGGCCGGTATACCGGTGTTTTCGGCCAACCCGGTGTCGGCTACCGTTACCATTTCCTGGGCGCCTGCGTCTGACGACACCAGCGGTATTCAGAACTACGTGCTCGACGTCTCGACCGACATGGGGGCAACCTGGTCGCAGGTCATTTCCACGGCGTCTACCTCCTACGAGTACGCACCGGTCGAGGGCACCCTGCAGTATCGCGTGCATGCGGTCGACGGTGCGGGAATTTCCGGTCCTTCGTCGCCCGATGCCACGTTGGTGGTCGATCGCACGGCGCCTTCGTCCGTAGTGACCACGCCGATGCCGAACGATATTCTCGCCGGCCTTCCCCTGGTCGAAGGTACCTGGGCCGAAACCGGAGCCGCCGGCCTCGACAGCGTCGAGGTGGCCCTGAGCGACGGTCTGCTGTATTGGGACGGGGCCGGGTTCACGAGCCCTTCTCCCGTATGGCTGCCGGCGGCCACCTCGGTAAACTTCAGCTGGACGCCTCCGGCGCTGACCGACGGGGCCTATCAGGTCGAAAGCCGCGCCATCGACAGCGCCGGCAATCGGGAAGTACCGGCAGCGCCGACGGCTTTCACCATCGATACGTTGGCGCCTGCCTGTTCGACTTGTCTGGTCATCGACTCGCCGGTATATCCCTATTCCGCGACGACGGCCGTGACGCTGCTTCTTGACGCCAACGATGAGCACGAGATCGAAATGCGTATCGACGGCGACATCGTCGACGCTTTCAAAGGTACATGGATTCCCTTTGCTGCGACCCCGCAGGTAAACCTGACCGGAAGCGACGGCGTGAAGACGGTCAGTGTCGAATTTCGCGATCCGGCCGGAAATACCAGCCTGAGCCATGCCGACAGCATTACGCTCGACCGCACTTCTCCCGTGCTTGGCAATGTCTTTCTTGCGAACAACGATGCCTACGTCAACACCGAGGTCGTGACCCTCGACATCACGGCTACGGGCGATGCGACCACCATGGTCATCGGCGGCGACGTCGACGGCGGCTTGTACACGACCGCCTTTACCCTTTCGACCTCGGTAACCTTGACCGCGGGCGACGGACCCAAGGTGGTGAGCGTTGAGCTGCATGACAACGCGGGCAACAGCAGCGGCACCTTGAGCGATAACGTCGAGCTTGACACCGCAGCACCCGTTGACGAAAGCGTCGAAATCGCCGGCAACCCCGTGGCCGTTTCCGACCCGACATTGCCGCTGTATACCTACGCCTCCGATGCCTGGGAAATGCAGTTCGCCGACGTGGCCGACTTCTCGATTGCCACCAGCTGGGAAACCTTCTCGTCGACGGCCATGTTCACGCTTTCGGGCGACAAGGGCGGCTCGTTCGCGGCTCAGGTAAGCAGCCCGCAATCGGTGGCTTACGACCCGGCCGGTTACCTGTATATCGCCGACACCGGCAATCACGTCATTCGCCGAATCGACTCGGCTGCCAATATCGAAACCATCGCGGGCGACGGAACGCCCGGGTACAGCGGCGACGGCGGCCTTGCGACCGGCGCCCGCCTGAACGCTCCGCATGGTCTCATGCTCGACGGGCAGGGCAATCTCTACATTGCCGACTCGGGTAACCACGCCATTCGTCGCATCGACGCAGGCGGCTATGTTTCAACCGTTGCAGGCGGTAACGGCGCCGGTGAGAACGGCGACGCCGGACTGGCGGTCGACGCGCAGCTCAACTTTCCCACGCAGGTTACCGTTGACTCGGGGGGCGAACTCTACATTGCCGACCGCGACAACCATCGCATTCGCAAGGTCGACGGCAGCGGTCAGATATCGACTGCCGTGGGTACGGGCCTGCCCGGGTTCGCCGGCGACGGCGACGTTCCCCGTAACGCACAGCTTTCGTCTCCCTCGGGTGTCTGGGTCGACCCCGACGACAACCTCTATATTGCCGACACCGGAAACCATCGCGTGCGCAAGGTCGAATCGGCCGGCAATATCAGCACCATGGCCGGAACGGGCTCGGTCGGGTACTCGGCTGCCGAAACGATTCCGACCTCGGCAAGCCTTGACTCGCCCACTTCCGTGGTCTGGAACGAAGGCGAAGTGCTTATTTCCGATACCGGTAATCACGTGCTGCGCGTTATCCGGCCCGACGGTTACCTGGAAACCCTGTTGGGCGACGGCACGCCCGGCTATGCCGGCGACGGCGGGCCCGAACAGAACGCCCGTCTACACAGCCTCGCCGGGCTTGCATTGGGCGAAGAGGGTGGTTTCCTGGCCGACGCCGGCAATCATGCAATTCGACGGGTGAAGAGCGGCAAGATCGACTCGGTAGCCGGCAACGGCACGCCCGGCTATACGGGCGACGGCGTTCCATTTGTCGACGGCGACGGACTTCGCACCGTTTACGCACGCTATCGCGACCTGGCCGGAAACCTTTCGGCGGCAGCGACGACAACCGTCACCCTCGATACGACACCGCCTTCACGGCCTTACGATATCCGTTATGCCGAGAGTCCGGTATCGGGTCCGGTGCAGCTGAGCTGGGAACCCTCGGTCGACGACGGCGTCGGCGTTTCCACTTATCGGGTGGAAGCTTCGGTCGATGCCGCTACCTGGTTCGTGATCGGAACCAGTGCGGTTACCTCTTACACGGCTTCGCTCGGCGAAGGTGGATACCTGTTCCGCGTCAGCGCGAGCGACCTGCTCGGTAACCGGAGTGATACTGCCCAGCTGTACCAGGGCGTATTGGTCGACCAGACTCCGCCCTCGGCTCCGGGTACGCCTCTGGCCGCCGCCAATGCGGTATCTACCGCGGTCGAACTCGCGTGGAGCCCGGCTACCGACGCAGCTGCCGGTATTGCCCACTATAACCTGGGCGCTTCGAACGACGGTGGTACGACGTGGTATCACGTCGACTCCATGACCGAGCCGGTCTACAGCTACCTGCCCGCCGACGGCGAGTATCTTTTCGTGGTGAGCGCCATCGACCGGGCAGGAAACACGGGGGCATTCTCGAGCATTTCGCTTCCGGTCACGATCGATACGGCAGCGCCGCCGGCCCCTGAAATGCCGGTATTCTCGGCGAATCCGGTCTCTACTGCGGTTACCATTTCCTGGAGCAGTGTAATTGACAGCGGCAGCGGCGTCGCAGAATACGTACTGCAGGCTTCTTCCGACGATGGCGCCACCTTCGCGACCATTGCCGTCGTTACGCAGCCCGATTATACCTACCTGCCGAGCGACGGTGCATATGTCTATCGATTGGCTGCGGTCGATGCCGCCGGCAACCGCAGTAGCTGGTCGCCTTCGACCGGGGCGTTGCTTGTCGACACGGTGGCGCCCGGAGCTCCGGTTGTTTCAATCGCAGGTGAGCCGACGTACGTGAATACGCCCAACGTCTCGCTTTCGGTGAGCGCGATCGGCGCAACCGAGATGCAGATTTCCGAAAGCGCCGACTTCGGCGGCGCCGGGTGGCAGTCGTATACCGCATCGCCCGCAGTTACCTTGTCGGCCGGCGACGGCCTGAAGACCGTGTACGTGAGGGTACGCGACGTCGTAGGGCTCATCTCTCCGGCGAACGCGGCCTCGGTTACGCTCGACGTAACCCCGCCGTCGACGACAATCACCCAACCGCTCGACGGAAGCCGACAGACGGCGGTCATGTCGGTCGACGGAATGGCAGACGACGGCGCCGGTTCCGGAATTGTTTTCGTCGAGTCGAATCTCTCCGACGGCGTTAACTTCTTCGACGGGGCCTCCTTCACCTCGCCGGCGCCTATCTGGTTCACGGCCACGGGAACGTCCAGCTGGAGCTGGGCCCTGTCGGCACTGAGTGACGGCGCATACTTCGTCGAGGCGCGGGCCGTAGACCAGGCGGGAAATACCGGAGCGTCGACTTTCCCCGTTCAATTCACCATCGACACGCTCGCGCCACAGTGCGCAGTCTGTATCGCCATCGATGTGCCGCAGTACCCCTATACCGCATCGCAAGACGTCACGCTGTTGTTCGAAGCGTCCGGAGAAACCGGGCCGGTCGAAATGTTGGTCGACGGCGACATTGTCGACGCCTATCGCGGTACGTGGATGCCGTATGCGTCGATGCTCAGTGCGACGGTGACGGCGGGCGACGGAACCAAGACCGTAAGCGTGCAGTATCGCGATGCGGCGGGCAACACGACGATTCTGCAGAGTGACACGGTTACCCTCGATACTTCAGCGCCGCTGCTGGGCGCAGTCGAGTTGGCAGGCGGAGCTTCGACGGTCAACTCGTCGCTGGTGTCGCTCGACCTGACGGTCAGCGGCGACGTGGCCACCATGGATGTGACGGGCGATGTTGCCACCCCTCTGCTCGACGTTCCCTTCCAGGGCACAAGCTCGATCAACCTGAGCCCCGCCAACGGCGAAAAAACCGTCTGGGTTACCGTGTACGACGCCGTGGGCCATGCCAGCTCACCGGTCAGCGACACGGTATACCTCAGCACGAGCGGGCCCGCATTGACGGTAAAGGCCCCCTTCCGCACGTTTGTAACCGGGGCGACGCTGGCGTGGCGTGTCGACGGGGCAAACACCGGCGACGACATGGCACGCGGCCTGGCGGCGCTCGACGATCTCAATGACGACGGCATAGCCGACTTTGCGGTCGGCATTCCGGGCGATGACGCAGCCGGAGTCGATGCCGGTAAGGTCGAAATACGCTCGGGCGCCGACGGATCGGTGCTTCATACGCTTACCGGGGCCACCGCCGGCGACAAGTTCGGGTCTTCCCTGGCAACCGTCGCAGATATCGACAGCGACGGCTATCGCGACCTGCTCATCGGCGCGCCCGATACCGACTTCGCCGCATCCAACGCCGGCTCGGTATACGTAATTTCCGGGGGCACACGAATCGAGCTGACAAGGCTCGACGGTACCGCGGCCAATGAGAACTACGGTAAGACGGTCGCCGCAGCCGAAGACCTTGATCAAGACGGAAAAGACGAGTTTCTCGTCGGCGCCAATGGAAGCAGTTTCGGCGGCCGGGTGTTCGTCGTTCGCGGAAGCGACTACGGCACGATGTTCCAGGTCTCGGGCGACAACACGGCCGATGAACTCGGACGTTCGTTGGCCGGTACGCCCGACCTCAACGGCGACGGCACGCCCGACTTTGTGGCGGGGGCGCCCTATGCCGACTACGGCGTGACCGACGCCGGCAGCGTGTACGCCTTCAGCGGTACCGATGCTTCGCTGCTGTACCGGCTCGACGGACAGGTCGAAACAGGTTACTACGGCATGTCGCTGACACCGGGCATGGAAATGCTTCTCGTCGGCTCGCCGGCCGGTACCGAGAAGGGTGCTCTCTTTATCAGCAACGGGCTCGACGGCGCCGTTGAACACGTGGTGTATTCCGAATGCGGCCCCGGCTGTGGCTTCGGCGCTGCCGTTGCATGGGCCGGCGATCTCGAGGGCGACGGTGTCGAGGCTTTCGTCGTAACCGAAGAGGCCACTTGGTATGGGGGAAGTGCCGCCGGGTCGGTACACCTGTACTCGACCGAGGAAGGCCGCTATCTTTATCGCTTCGATGGTGCCGCGGGCGACTACCTCGGAAGAACCGTGGCCGTTCCCGGCGATCTGAACGGCGATAGCGTGGGCGATCTACTCGTGGGCGCGTACAGCGTGAATGGAAGCGTGCTCGCCCTTGCTTCGACGGGCGAAACACGCGATTTTGCGCGGTCGTCGTTGCTTCGCTTCAACCTCACGGGTGCGCCCGGTGCGGTGAGCGCCGAGGCCTCGGTCAACGGCGGCGCCTGGAACGAGCTTACCGGCGACTGGTCGGTGGTCGAAATCGATGTGGGCGGCGAGGGCATGCATACGGTCTCCTTCCGCGGCGTCGACGGATTCGGAAATCCGGGAACCGCGCACACGGAAACCGTGGGCGTCGATCTCACCCCGCCGACGCTTATGATTACCGACCCGGTTTCCAACGTCACCACGACGCAGGCCACCGAGCTTCTGATTTCGGGTTCGATGCAGGATCCGATTACCTCGGGTGTGGGTGGTGTCGTCCGGGGCTATTACTGGATGGCTACTTATACCGATCTCAGCGGGGAACAACGGGGCTGGGCCGAAGACGACGGGTTCTACAATCACGTCGACGGCGCGCGCGAGTATTTCGTAGCGACTTCACAGTCATCTTTCACGCAGGCGATTCCCAACGAGGGCGAGGGCCTTTACCAGATCGACATTGCCGCGCTCGACGGTGCGTTCAATGCATCGGGCGGCGTGCACACGGAAATCGTCGTCGACCGCACCGCGCCGACGGGCGGCATTACCGGCCCCACCGTGGTGAGCGTGTCGCAGGCCATGCTTTCGCTGCAGGCGGAAGACCAGTGGTGGCACGAGTGGTGGCAGCTCGAGATGATGCTGACCGGCGACATTACCGACTGGTACGCCGGCAGCTGGCAACCCTTTACCGACTCGACGTATGTGAACTTCACGACGGGTAACGGAAACAAGGCGGTAACCGTCCAGTTCCGCGATCCGGCCGGTAACACCAGCCCGGCGTACACCTGGTCGGTTCTGGTCGACGCCTTCGCGCTTGCATCCCTGAGTGCTTCGAGCGCCACCGGCGGAACGGAAATCACGTTGTACGGCAGCAATTTCGGCTTCCCCGTATCCGACAGCGCGGTGTTCTTCGACGGGCTCATGGCAAACATCTCTCTCTGGGACGAAACCGCGATTACGGCGACGGTTCCCGAAGAGGTGCCGGCCGGTCAGGTTCAGGTCTGGGTAGAGACCGGGGGCGACGTCAGCAACAGCCTTCCGCTTTCGGTGCAGCCCTCGCTTCTCAGCCTTGGCGCGAGTACGCTCTCGGGCGGCGATCTGCTCTTTGTGAGCGGCAGCAACTTCGCCTTCCCCGTTGAGGCAAGCATCGGCGGCGTAACCCAACCGGTCGAAACGTGGTCGGCTACGACCGCCGAGATTCGCGTGGCCGATCATACGCCGCCCGGCACGCAGCCGGTACAGCTCTGGGCGTACGGTTATCCGACGAACACGCTGTCCATCGACATCGCACCCCGTATCGACTATATCGGCACTATCGCCGCGCGCGCGGGCGATGCCGTCGAGATATACGGTGCGAACCTGGGCGGTAGCGCGGGCGATGAGGTGTATGTCGGCGGGCTGCCTGCATACATCGTTTCGTGGAGTCCGACAAACATTACTTTCGAGATACCCGCTGGCGTTGCAGCCGGAAACACGATGATCGAGGTCTTTGCTGGTGGGGTTTACAGCAATTCCACGTCGTTCGACATACTACCGACCCTGACCTCGATCTCGAGCTCTTCGGTAGTTGCCGGCGATACCTTGACGCTCTGGGGCGAGAGCTTTGGTGAGACGAGCGTAGGTAATTCGGTGCTCATCAACTGGGTGAACGCTACGGTTCTTTCGTGGACGGGTACCACCATCGATATCTCGGTACCCGCCAATGTCGGGGCCGGACCGCAGGCGATCGAGGTTATGGTTTCGAGTATGTACTCCGAGGCGCAGTGGGTAGACGTATATCCGGTCATCGATTCGCTCTCGTTCACCAGCGGCTCGGGCGGCAACACGGTTACGGCTTACGGTTCGAACTTCGGAACCACGCCGTCGTCCTTGCTTGTCGGGGGCGCCGGTGCGACCGTGGGCGGCTGGGACCAGGTTACGTTCGATTTCCAGGTGCCCAACGATGCCGAGCCGGGCGTTCAGCCATTGAGCGTGAACGTTAACGGCTTCCCATCGGCCCCGGTTTCTTTCACGGTCATCCCTTATCTCAACGCCATTTCGCCCGGCTACGGCACGGGCGGCGACACGATGACCTTGTCGGGCACCAACTTCGGCTCGACCCAGGGACAGGTTCTCGTCGACGACATCGCCGCTACGGTGCTCAGCTGGAATGCGTACGAAATTCAGGCAGAGATTCCCCAAGCGGTAACCGCCGGCTCACGTCAGATGCGCGTGGTTGCGGGCGGTGAGACGAGTGCCGGCCAGTGGATCAGTGTGTCGCCCACCATTACGGCGCTTAATCCGGTCAGCGGCCCGGTGGGCGCAGTCGTCGACATCATCGGCCACAACTTCGGCAATTTCGCGGTCGGCAACACCATCGAGTTCGGTGGTGTCGTGACCGAACCTGTGTCGTGGGCGCCGTCGTTGATTCAGGTTCGCGTTCCGCCTGAACTCGGACCGGGTACCTGGTCGGTACAGGTCGGCATCGACGCGAATTACAGCAACGGCGAGCCGTTCGATGTTTTCGTGCCCATGCCGCAGATTACGACGATCACGCCCGCGGCGGCGCGCTCCTACGCCACCGTCACCATCGACGGCTCGGGCTTCGGCCCGCCGGCGCCGCAGAACGACGTGTACTTCGGCGGCGTCACGGCCAACGTGTACACGTGGACGGACACGCAGATTGTTGCCGAGGTTCCCGTGAACGCGAATGCGGGCAACCTCAAGCTGCGCGTTTCGAAGGGCCCCGACGTTTCCAACGCCGTACCCTTTGTGCACGAGCGCCCGTGGATTGAGATGCGTTACCCCGCGAACGGCGCGCCGGGAACGACCATGACGATCAGCGGCCGTTATTTCGGCACGACCACGGGGGCCGTACACTTCGACGGCATGCCGGCCACCGTTAACGGGTGGACCGACGACACCGTGCAGGTAACCGTACCCGCGGGCACGACAGGCAGACAGTCGGTGGTCGTACTCGACGCCTCGTCGGTCGGCTCAAACCGCGTACCCTGGGTGCAGACGGGCAACGATGTCTGGGTGCCCCTGGGCGATGCGCCCCTGGCGGTCTCGGAGCAGACGGCCGTGTGGACGGGCACGGAAATGATTGTCTGGGGCGGAAGACACATCGGCCCCCGGGACACGGGCGCCCGCTACAACCCCGCGACCGACAGCTGGATGGCGGTCGCGCGTGCCGGCGCACCGGAGGCGCGCTATGCGCATACGGCCGTCTGGGCGGGCGATCGCATGGTGGTCTGGGGCGGCAAGAATGGGTTCGGTGCGCACCTTGATTCGGGCGGCATGTACGACCCCATTTCCGACAGCTGGCAAGCCACTCAGCCGGCCGGAGTGCCCGTAGCCCGGGTAGGTCACTCGGCGCTGTACACCGGTCGCGAGATGATCGTATTCGGCGGCTACGACGGCACGAGCTTCCGTAACGACGGCGCCCGCTTCAACCCGCGCACCAACCAGTGGGGGCCGATGGCCCTTGCCGCATCGCCACGTGCCGAACACACGGCCGTGTGGACGGGCCAGGGCATGCTGGTTCACGGCGGTCGCGACGGCGCCGGAGAGACCAACAGCATCGAGCAATACAATCCGGCCGGAAACGCGTGGACCTCTTTCAGCGGCGCCACCGAAACGCGACGATTGCACACCGCCGTGTGGACCGGATCGAGCATGATTGTCTTCGGCGGTCGGTCGGGGGCAGCCGATCTGGCTACCGGCGAAATTTTCTATCCGCAAGGGGGAACCTGGGGAACGATGCCCACCGGTTCGCCTGCGCGTTCGGGTCATACGGCCGTCTGGGCGGGCGAGCAGATGCTGGTCTTCGGCGGCCGCTCATCGGGCAGCCCGATAGATGCGGGAACGGCTTATTACCCGGCCGTCGAAAGCTGGGTTAACATGAACAACGTCGGCTCTCCGGGGCCCCGTTACGCCCACACAACCGTGTGGACCGGGGGCGATATGCTCGTTTTCGGCGGCGCCGAAGTCGAAGGCGAAGCGCTCAACACGGGCGGACGTTACAACCCGCAGTCCGACACGTGGACGCCCATCGACAATGGCGGAACGCCGGTCGGACGTACCGCACACACGGCGGTGTTTACCGGCAGCGAGATGATCGTCTGGGGCGGCAAGAATGTGAGAACCGGTCAGCACCGCAATACCGGCGCCCGCTACAACCCGGCGACGGAGTCGTGGACGCCGGTGCAGACTACCGGCGCACCCACGGCCCGGGCCCGACATACCGCCGTCTGGGCGCCGGAAGCCGGACGCATGATTGTCTGGGGCGGCGTCGACGCGGTCGGCGGGGCGCTCAATTCGGGCGGTCGCTACGACCCGAGTCTCGACTCGTGGGCGCCGACCAGCACGTTGACCGGGGTACCCGCGGCGCGCACCAATCACACCGCCGTCTGGACGGGTGCGGAAATGATTGTCTGGGGCGGTACGGACATGACCAACCGGTTGGGCAGCGGTGGTCGCTACAACGCCTCGGGTGACACGTGGACGCAGGTCGCGACGGGCGGGCCTACCCCTCGCGAAGGCCATACGGCCGTGTGGAGCGGGCAGGAAATGCTCATATGGGGTGGTGTCGACGGTACCACGCATTATTCCAACGGGGCTTCGTTCAATCCCGGGCTGGGCCAGTGGACGGCCATTCCCAGCACCTCTCTTTCCCCACGCACCGGGCACACGGCTGTGTGGTCGGGCAGCGAGATGATCGTATTCGGCGGTGTCAGCGGCCCCACAACGTACTTCAACGACGGGGCACGGTACATGCCCGGCACAGGGTGGACGCTTCTCGGACTGACCGGCGCGCCGGTTGGGCGGGCTCGTCATACAGCCGTGTTCAGCGGTAACGAGTTGATCGTCTGGGGCGGCGTAGACCCCGGTGGTTATGCTCCGGGCGGCGGACGTTACCTGCCGGGCACCAACACCTGGATCGGCGTTTCCGGCGCAGACGAGCCGCAGACAAGAGTCGGGCATACCGCGGTATGGGCGCCGGGCAAGGGCATGCTGCTCTTCGGCGGCGAGGCCGGCCAGGCGCAGAACGCCGGCGTCTTGAACGACGGCGGCCGCTACCTGCCGTAAGTCTTTCGCGCAGGGCGTAGCCGTGTCGGCTGCGCCCTGCGTCTTTTCCCTTCTTTTCCTCACTCCATTTATCGGTGACATGGGCCAGGGTATGTTTTGCCCCAGGGTCTCAGCCGCGCACCGGCTTTCAAGAATCATTCGTGCTGGGGGCTTCCGGCCTCCTTCGGCGAGCCTTCGCCGGAAATGCGTTTACTTTTCAGTCGTTCGATGTTGTCTGCAGGGTCTCGCTGTCCCATGCTGGTGACCGGGGCGCGCGTGCGCCGCTGAGCGAAGCAACACGTAGCCAGAACACGTGCCGGAAAAGGCCCAGACAAGGATTAGGACGATGGAAACGCCAAGGTATCCGCAGCAGCAACACCCGGAACTTTCCGACTATTCGCAGGATATGGCCGAGGGAGCATATATGACGAATGAAAACCGGAACCCGGTCGAAGAAGACCGTAACGAACGCCTTGGCAGCGAGCGCGGCGGCGGTCCTGAAGAATTCCGCGAAAAAGGACATCGCGCCGCGGAAGCTGCGCGCAGCAATGCGCACAGACTCGGCGAGCAGGCACGAAGGGCGGGCTCGTATGCCGAGAAAATTGAAGGCTATGCCCGCACGGCCGAAGGCCAGGTCGACCGCTATATAGACACGGCCGAGCGACTGCTTGACCGGGCTGCCGAGTACATGACTTCGGTGCAGCACTGGCTTGACGAGCATCCGCAGTACCGCGAACGGCTCATGCAGATGCGGCAGCGGGGCCAGGACCGAGGTGAAATGGGCGAGCAGGCTCGTGAATCGGTCGACCGCATGGTCGACACGGTGAAGGCGCATCCCCGACAGGCGCTTGTCGCCGGGGCGGCGGCCGGTCTGCTCATCGGGGCAATTGCCACTCTGATGAGGAGGTAAGCATGGCCTATGACGGAACCCGTAATGCCGCCGGGCAGCTGCGTGACGATGTGCGCGAGCATGTCGACGAGCTGCGTGGCGACTTTCAACGCTACATCGGCACGCTTGCCGAGCGTTTGGGCGTGGCGCGCGACGACGCGAAACAGTTGGCCAATGATCTGACCGCATACCTGCAGGAATGGTCGAAGTTGGTTCGCGAAGATATTACGAAGGAACTCAAATCGACCATCATCAACGCGGCGCTGGCCGTGTCGGCGGCCTTTGTCGGCGCCATCGGCTTTCTGCTACTGAATTTCGGCGCCATCTGGTCGCTGAGCGATGCCGGAGCCGATGTCGGACCCTGGTTCCTCATCTTCGGAGGCGGCTGGATCATCCTTGCCGCCATTCTCGGAGGCATTGCGTTCGCCAGGCAGCGTAAGGTCACAAAGGAGACCGGCGACTTACTGAACGAAGATCTGCAGTTACCGAGACGACATGCCGCAACGTTGATGAATGAGTACCAGGAGGCCCAGAATGAGCAGGCAAGAGCGCATTGACCACCTGAACGATCGTCGCGGGCGCCTGGCCCATGACGTGTTGACGCTTCAGTTTCTGTCGACGACCTTTCGCAGCAGCATCATGCGTGATACCCGCGACGTGATCTCCCGGGCACGCGATGACGTCAGAATGACCGGCGCCGATGTCGCATCCGATGCCGGCGAGGTGGCCCGCCGTGCGCTGCGCGACACCCGCACGGTGGCGTCCGAGCAGACGCGAACGCTGGCCAGAAATGCCGACCCGCGCCAGGTGGTCAGCCGTTACCCCGCGGTAGGTGTGGGGGTTGCCGCGGGGGTGGGACTGCTCGGTGTGATTCTGGCTTCGCGTGGTATCGAACAAAGGCGAAGGAGACAGAGCCTGCGACCGATAACCACCCAGTATTGATCCCCCGGTTATCAACGGCGCCTTCGGGCGCCGTTGATCTTTCATCAGCTTTCGACCTTGTCGAGTAAGAATTCCCTCGACTCACCCGGGTTGATTTCGCAGAGCTGCCCGCCGACCAGTATATGGGCCGGTTGGGGGCCGTTTTCTTCGACGGTTATCAGGAACTTTTCCTGGGTGATCTCCAGATGGAGCCAGTTGCCCCGGTATTTGATCGGCAGTCGCAGCCCCTTGAGTTGCTCGGGCAGGCGAGGGGTGAAGTTGATGGTGTCGCCGGTTACGTCGATACCGGCGTAGTGCCGCAGTACGATGTCGACGGTACCGGCCATGGCGCCAAGGTGAATGCCTTCGGGCGTGGTACCCCCCTGTACGTCGCCGATGTCGCTTC
Organism: bacterium; assembly: GCA_041687475.1. GTDB lineage: Bacteria > J088 > JAWLBW01 > JAWLBW01 > JAWLBW01 > JAWLBW01. Next base: position 21,474 of record JAWLBW010000002.1, on the reverse strand, counting down.
GCAGCGCATCGCGAAAGAGCTGAAACCCGGTGGTGCGATCGATTCGGTCGAGCACCGAGGAAAAGACCACCTTGCTGAGGGTTGAGCCGTGCGACGTGCGTTCCATGTAGTAGGCCATGTTCCGTTCGATGGTATCGTCGTCGAAGGGGTAGCCCAGGCGCTCGAATATCAACCGCAGTTCCTTGGGCGTGAGAAGATAGAAAAGCATGACCACGTCGGCCTGCTTCGATACGCGGTAACGATCGGGGGTGTCGCCTTCGGCCTTGAGAATGCGATCGAGGCGTTCGATGTTGCCGTATTTGCGCTCATACCCGGCCCAATCGAACTCTTCGAGTTGTTCGTATCCCTGAAACTGGCTGATCACGCCGTCGTGAAAACAGACGGTCATGCCGTTGGCGATATGGTTCCAGCGCTCGAGTTCGTCATCGGTAAGCTCCAGCATGGCGCAGAGCTCGTTTCGCCTTCCGGGGCGAAGAAGCATCAGAACATCGCGGGCCCGATCGATGCACCACACGGCCATGACATTGGTGTAGGCGTTGTTGCGAAGCCCGCCTTCTTCACGGTCGGGATACTTTTCGTGATACTCGTCGGGGCCCATGACGCCGACGATTTCGTAACGGCCGGTTTCTTCGTTGAAGGTCGTCGCGCTGCACCAGAAACGCGCAATCTCGAGCAGCATTTCGGCGCCGTGGCTTTCCATGAATTGCATGTCTTCGGTCGCCTTGTAGTACTGCCAGACGTTGTAGGCAATGGCCGCGTTGATGTGGCGCTGCAGGCGGCTGTGATCGGGGTCCCAATTGCCCGAGCGGGGGTTGAGGTGCAGCTGTTGTGTCTCTTCGCGGCCGTCGGAGCTGCTTTGCCAGGGAAACATTGCGCCCCGGTAACCCGCTTCGGCGGCCAGCCTGCGAGCCATGTCGAGGCGATGATACCGGTAAAAGAGCAGCGAGCGTGTGATTTCGGGCAGGCTCAGGGTAAAGAACGGAAAGATGAAGAGTTCGTCCCAGAATATATGGCCACGGTAGGCCTCGCCGTGCAACCCGCGGGCCGGAACGCTGACGTCCCTGCCGATGGAGTTGGGCGAAACCGTCTGCAGCAGGTGAAAGATGTGCAGGCGCAGAATGAGCTGCTCGGGCGAGAATTCGGGTTGCAGCTGGCCCGGCGTAAACAGAAACATGTCGCATCGCGACCAGAGCTGCTGCCAGGCCAGCTTGTGGGTGCGAAACAGGGCCTCGAAACCCGGACTGCGGGTAATGGCAAGGCGTGCGTCGAGTCCGCTCTCGGTTATGCCGCGATCGCGCGAGGTGTGAAGGGCAACCACCTTTTCGACGGTGTAGGTTCGATCTTCCTCGACCGGGAAGCTGTATTCCTCGCCGACGATATGCTCGTCGTCGACGGATTTGGCGGGAAGATCGAGGCGATGCAGCGCGGGAGTGTCGACCCATACCCGGGTGCGGGCGGCCACGGCTACCTCGATGCGTGACTGGGTGGTCTGGGCCACCAGGTATACGCCTTCAGGGGCCACGGGTCCTTTGCGAAGAATGGTCAGGTGTTGTCCGTTGAGCTGCCGGTAACGCTCTACCCCCCTGTTCATCACGCTTCCGTCGATGAGGCTGCGCACGTATACCCGGCCCGACCAGTTTTCGGGCGTGATGCAGTATTCGACGGCGGCGTACTGCGGCTGGTGCATGTGCACGATACGACGCGAGCTGACCGAGGTTTCGCGCCCCGCCCCATCGTGTATGCGATAACGGCGGAGAAGCACCCCGTCGCGCATGTTGAGATCCTGCCGGTAGAAGAGTAGCTGGTCGCGGGAAAAATCGACCCACTCGCCGCCCTCGGGCCGGAAGGTCAGCGGCAGCCAGTTGGGAAAGTTGACCAGGTCTTCGTTACTGACCGTGTGGCCGGCCACTTCACTTTCGACGCGGTTGTAACCGCCTGCGATATAAGTACCGGGGTAGTGTACGCCGTCGGCCGCAAACTCCTCGGCTGCCCCCCGGGTGGCAAAGCGCCCGTTCCCCAGGGCGCAGAGGGCCTCGCGCAGGGACTCTTCCTGCGGGTCGTAGCCTTCATAGCTCAGAATCCAAGGGTCGGCCATCGTTTCCTCATGCTGCGCGCTCGATGGTTTCCAGAAGCCGCTCGAGCACCATTCTTACCTCGTTCACATCGCGCACATACCAGCAGGCATCGGTCTCGCGCGGCGTGTCGATCACGGCAATGGGCAGACCGTCTTCGGCGATGGCGCGAAAGGCGTCTTCGTCGGTTTCGTCGTCGCCCAGGTAAACGGGCACATGGTCGGCCCCGAGTTCAAGCGCATCGAGAAGCCAGAGCAAAGCCTTGCCCTTGTGCCACTCGATGGCCGGTCGAATCTCGAAGATTTTCTTGCCGCCCGTTCGCCGAAGGCGCGGGTTGGCTGCGACCACCTCGGCAATGGCCGCGTCGAGCGCGGACACCCGAGCATCGTCGACGTTGCGGAAGTGAACGGCAAGCGCGTACCTTTTGTTCTCGATGAGGGCGCCTTCGATACCGTTGACGGTGTCGACGAGCCCGGCGTAAGCTTCGGCTATGTCGTCGACGTAGTCGTCGCCGGCGGCGTGGCGCAGGCTCGAACCGCGGGGGCCCGAGATGTCGAAGCCGTGACTTCCGGCGTAGTAGAGGTCGTCGAGGCCGACGAGGGCGGCCACGTCGGCCCGGGCCCGGCCGCTCACGATGACCGTGGGGGTAAAGGCGGCAAGGCGGCGCAGCATGACGCGCATGTCGTCGTCGATGACCGCCAGTTCGGGCCGCGATACGATGGGGGTAAGGGTGCCGTCGTAATCGAGAAAAACGGCGGGTCGTCGGCCGCGCATGCGGGCCTCCAGTCCGTCCCATTCGGCCAGGGCGTGGGGGGGAAGGCTGTCTTTACCTTCCATCCACAGGCTGAGTTTTTCGACATCGAGCTCGTTGAAATCTTCGATGACGAGGTCGGCGCCGGCTTCGAGCAGTGCGTCGCGCTGACCGGCCCGATCGACGCCGACCACCAGGCCGAATTGTCCGTTGCGACCGGCCGCCACGCCCGATACGGCGTCTTCGAATACCAGCGACTCGCGCGGGGTGGCGCCCACGCGGCGGGCGGCTTCGACGAAGATATCGGGCGCCGGCTTACCCTTGAGCGCCAGCTCAAGCGAGACGTTGCCGTCGACCACGGCTTCGAACAAATCGGCCGTGCCCGACCTCTGCAGAACCTCTCGTCCGTTGCGACTCGAGGTGGCGATGGCTACCCGCAGGCCGGCGCGTCGCAGGGCCTCGACCAGTCGTACGGCGGCGGGATAGGTCTGCACGCCGCCTGCCTCGAGCAGCTTGCGGAAAAAGTCGTTCTTCCGGTTGCCCAGGCCCGTGATGGTGTCGGCATCGGGGGCGTCGAGGGGGTCGCCCTCGGGCAGCATGATGCCCCGCGAGGCCAGAAAAGTGCGTACGCCGGCATACCGCGGCCGCCCGTCGACATAGCGATGATAGTCTTCACGTTCGAACGGGCGGAAGGGTTCGCCCAGACGCGTGGCGCGCGCTCGCAGGTACTCGTCGAACAATGCCTTCCAGGCCTGTTCGTGTACCGCCGCCGTGCGGGTTATGACGCCGTCGAGGTCGAATACCGCTGCCTTGAGGGTAGGCTTCGGGGCTGCCATGTGGGACTCCGGCTGATCTCGTTCCAGTCTAATGCCAGACCGGGCCGGTTTGCACCCCCGCACGCGAAAAAAAAACACCGTTATCGCCCGCTTTCCACGGAAAGGCCGGAGGCGGCGAGCCGGAGCTTCTCGGGTCAGGCCCCCGCGGGCGATTTCAGGCTGATGCGAAAGTGGTCGTCGAACGCCAGCGCATAGTGCTTGCGGCGATAGGCAGGACAGTCACGACAGACCCTGCGGCGTTCGCCCGTCGTTCCCCAGCCCTGCCAGCATGTGGCTTCTCCGGCCTTCTTGGCCGGGCGGCAGGTACAGGTTGTGCCGGTGGTGCGGCAGATTTCTTCAAAGGGAATAAGGCCGAGAAGTTGGGCCAGGCAATTGGGCCCGCTGTGGGTTCTGCGGAAATAGGCCTGCAGCTGCTGCAGCCATTCGACGTCGTCGAGAGAGTAAAGACGTTGCCCCGATTCTTCGCGGTATGGAAGAATCAGTCCCAGTTCTTCGTATTGCCTCAGGGTCGACGGTGAAAGGCCGGCCGCCTGGGCGGCTTCGCGAATCCGGATGATCGGCAGGTGTCTGTCTTCTATGTTTGCCGTCGCCATGTAACTCCCCCAGAATCCGTATCGGTAACGCTGTGACGACCACCGACTGCCGTCAGAGGCAGCCGAACGCGCCCATGAAAGATACCTTATAGCTTAAACCAAAGGCATTCGCCACCGCATCAGTCGGGAATTCATCGCTATGGGGTAAAGCCGGTGCTGCGCGACTGGGTGTTCCGGGCGGGAAAGGCGGCGGCGCTTCCTGCGGCAAGCAAGGGGAAGCCCCGGCAAGTCGGGCTCAGACGCCCGACTTCTTGAGCTGGCCGGCAAAAAAGCGATCGGCAGGTTGCGGGTGAGGCTGCACCGACGCACGAGACTCATGCCGCGCCTCGGCCGAGACGGCTACGGCGCGCTTGTCGGCGCCCCGGAGAACCACGTCGAAGTAATCGCCGAAACGCAGTGCCATTTCCTTGCCGAGGTAGGCGGGGCATGAGCGGCACTCGGCCCGGTAACCTGCGTCATCGCCGCAGCTCAGCCAACAGATGGTATTGTCCTTGGCGCGACGGCAGGGTACGCCCAGAATACGCTGGCGCAGTTTCTGCGAGGGAAGCAGTGCAAGCAGCTGCACGGCGGCATGGGGGCCGGTGTGCGTGTCTCGAAAGAACTGCTGCAGCATCTTAACCCACTCTACCTCGTTTTTCGAGTACAGCCTGTTGCCGCGTGAGTCGCGATCGGGCAACAACAGGCCGAGCTGCTCGTACTGCCGCAGGCTCGATGCCGACAACCCCGTTGCCTCGGCCGCGTCGCCGATACGCATGCTCGGTGTGTTGTCGAAATAGGAAGGAGTCATGGTCTCTCCAGAAGTCCGAAAAAAGATGAGGTATCTTACCAGAGTTTCAGAAGAGACTGAAATACCCGGAATATGTTATTTTTCACATCGGGAATCAGGTTGGCGACCGGTCACTTTTCGTGCACGACCTCGGCCTGGGGCCGACGCGGTGTGGGCCGTGAGAGGGGGGCATGCCCCATTCGGAGCAGCAGCTGGGGCCAGGCGTCGGTTTCCAACAGCCGGCGTAGCTCACCCCGCAGTGCCGTGACCTCGATGGGTTGATTCAGATAGCCTGCGGCGATACCCTGCACGGCAGCCGAAAGAAGCACCGCGCTCAGGGCCCGGCCGCAATCGAGCCATGCGGCTACATCATCGTGCGGGGTCAGGAGACATGTCACGACCGGTGCTTCCTGAAGCAGGGCCCGATCGCGTCGCGCTGCCTGGTTGCCGGCGTTCACCCGGCGCAGGAAGCGGGGGGCGAGCATGCTCGCGAGATTCCCGAAGCCGAAGGCATAGCCGGGTATTCCATCGAAGGCGGGGCTCTGGTTCGGGCGCATCCAGCGTGAAAGTTCACTGCGGTAGGCCGGGTCGCCCATCTGTCGGCGCTCGGCATCTGCCACCAGGTCGGCAATGCGCGGGCGCTGCTCTTCCCGCACCGGAACGAGCAGCGCGTTTTCGTTGCGTGCGCATGCGCTCAGCCGGTCGTAGACCTGCTCGCCGATCGGCTCGGCTGAAAAGTGACCCCGGAAGGTGCGTCGGCGCGGCATGGCTTCGAGCAGGCGTACCTCGGCGTCGGTCGGGGGGCGCCGCTTGCCCAGGCGCACGATGGCCAGCAGATCGGGATGGCCGGCGTCGGGCAAGATGCTCGGCTCGGGGGTTTCGCCCAGCCCCCGCAGCGCGGCGAGCAGGTGCCCGAGAGCGGCGCCGCAGCTGATGATCAGCTCACGATGGGTGGGATCGGCCACCGCCAATGTCCGGCTGCGGTCGGCATAGAGCCGCAAGGTATCCTGCTCGATCTCAAAGCGCCACGGCTGGCTGTTGTGGCTCGAGGGGGCGAGCAGTGCATAGCCTACGGCAAACCGTAGTTTCTCGTAATCCGAGCCAGTATCGGGAAACGCCTCACTGTCGATTTTCCAGGCCTCGAGCGCAACCGGTGTCTGCATCGAAGTACCCCCTTTACGACCATCATAGGCCATGGTCGGCGTGACGCGCCGTTGTCGCCGGCCGCCGTCATGGGGGAAATGTACATAGCAGGTGCGTCGGGGGCATCCGTCTCAGGGTTCGAGCCGGAAGGGCAGGTCGAGCTCCGGCAGCGCGAGCCCGTTACAGCGGAAACGGGGCGCCGCATGGGCGACGTACGACCCGGGCGACGGCGCCGTTTCGGCGAAAGCCTCCCAGGCGGCGGGTTCGCCTTCGAAGGTGGTGACGCCCGGCGAGAGCTCGAACTCGACAATGGCCTGCGTAAACATCAGCCCCTCAAGATTGTCGGCGAACGGCGCCCCCTCGCGACTGAGGCTGAAGTGAATACGCGGGCCCCCTTCCATCTGTCGGCATTTCAGGGGGGCACTCGTGCTGTTGTTGACGCGGTAAACCAGTATGACGTCGTCGAGAGCGCCGAAGACATCGCCGCTCTCGTCGCTTCCGGCTTGCCGCAGATCGAACGACGCCTTCCAGGCGGCCGGTGCGGGGGCGTTCTCGGTCGACGGTGTGTCGCGGCGGTTGGCTTCCTGCGCCGTGCAGCCGAGAAGACCGGCCGCCAGCATGCCTATGACCATGGTACGTGCTGACATGACCATATCTTAGCGTCCATGGGCGGCGGGTGGAATGGAGAAATGCAGAAAAAACAGGAAAATGGTGGCTCCTTCCACCTGGGTGCCGAGACACACCCGTCGCCATCGCGGGAAAGAGGAAGCGGAAGGGACGGTTTCACTTCTCGTGAAATCGCTCCGGATACTCGCGGGCCACCTCTTCGGCGCGGCGCAGGTAAATATCGCGCCAATGCGGCGAGCTTACCAGAAACTCGCCCGCGCGCACGAATGCGACATGCTTCCACCCTTCATCGTATTCGCCTTCGTCGGCCAGCGCCTTCGCGAGGGGAAGACGGTTTGCGGCCCTGAGGGGCGCCAGTCTCGCGGCTTCCCGCAGGTGAAGCAAGGCTTTTTCGTCGTCGCCCACGCTCAGGGGCCAGCCCGGCAACTGATGGTAGAGCAGGCCCAGATTCCGGTCGGGCCCGGCGTCGTCCATGCGTGGGTCGAGTTCGCGGGCCAGCTTGAAGCCGTCGATGATGTCACTCACGATGAACAGGGCCTTCAAGCGGTGAAAGTCAAGGTAGCAAAGCCCCAGCAAGGCATGGTAGTAAACGAGCCCCGGATGCCGCGGAGCCTTCTTCAGCGCTTCCGACGCCAGGGCATACCCCGTTTCCGCCGCCCGTCGCTGGTCGTCGCGACGGTTGCGCTCGGCCAGTTCGTCGTACAGGTTGAACCAGGCGCGCGCCAGCCGCCATGCCACCTCGGTATCGGTAACGTCAAGGCGGCTGTAGATTTCGATGGCCCGCTCGATTCGCGCGGGGTCGCCTGAAAGCGCGTCGGCAGAGACGGCGTCGAGGTCGACGACCGAAGCGCCCGGCGTGCCCTCTTCCTCGGCCAGGGCATGCTCGGCAGCGGCCGGGGATGAGAGCAGGAGCAGAATGACGGCGGTTCGTGCGTTCTTCATGAGCATTGCCTTACGGGCCGTTGTCTTCAGGCGTCGGCCGAAGGGGAATATCGGTGTACTCCGACGGATCGAATTGTTCCAACTCCTCGGGCGTGAGGTAGAGAACGCGAGCGGTTTTCCGGTGCAGAACGGCACGTACGGTTCCTTCACGCAGCTGCTCGCGCAGGGCTCTGAACTGTGCGGGATCGAAGCCGCACGACGTAGGGGCCGATTTCATGAAACACTCTCCATGTGGAAGGGTACCGCAGCCTGCGTCACGGCTCAAGCCTTCCCCTGAAATTCCAGCCCCGCGGTGCTTGCGCCTTGGGGTGGTGACTGATACCGTGGTCGGACCATCTGGTCTGACCAACGGGCAATTCGCCCCCGACAGGTAAGGCCCAGTGAGGGAAATATGCCCGATTTCGGTAGTGTCGCCGACGCACTTGCAGAACAGATTCTACAACGAATCCTTGCCGGAGAGCTCGGCGCAGGGGCGCGGGTACCGGCCGAGCGGGAACTTTGTACCGCGCATAAGGCGTCGCGGGCAAGCGTGCGAGAGGCCATGAAGCGGCTGGAGCTGTGGGGTGTGCTCGAGACCCGGCAATCGGGTGCCGTCGTTTGCAAGCGTGGCGAGTGGCGTTTACCCATTGCCTCGGTGCTGACCCAGCGGCCTGCCCTGCCCGGGCTTCGCGGGCAGCAACTTCTGGCCGAGGTGCTCGAGCTGCGCCGATTGGTTCTCTGCGAGATGGTGCCCGCCTGCGCGCCCCGCATGCGTCGCGGCGTGCTCGAACCGGTAAGACAGGCGGTCGAGTTGGCGTGGTCTGCCCGAGGGTACTACGCGCTGTTCAGCGAGCGCGAACTCGAGGCGCATCGACGTTTGCTCGATGCCGCCGGCCTGGCCGCGCCGCTGTGGCTGCTGAACAGCCTGGCCGACACGCTTCATTTTCAGACCGACTTCTCGTTTCTGCCTTACCTGCCGACCCACTTTGTCGAAGAGTACGATCGTTATCTCGGCTTTCTTGAACGGGGACGCTCGGTCGACGCGGGCACGGTCATTTCACGCTATCTGCATCGCCACGATCGGAGCGTGATGCGCTTCTTCACGGAGGCGACGGCCGTCGTGCCTGACTGGAAAGCGGCCGGCGTGCCCCTGCCTTGAGAGGAGGCCGGCTGCGCAAAGTAAGCGGTCGGATCGATGGGAAGGCCCGTCCACTAAGATTCTAGAACTTGCCCCGCTCCATGGCTTCGAGAATCCGGTTTTCAACCATGAATTCGAATGCACGCATGCATTCATGCCACCAGCTGTCGTAAATGGTTGAGGTAGAGGCCGCCGACCCGTGTCGGCGCCCGCGTACGGAAGGCCGATGGGCGACAGGTTGTCGTGCCGCGATGAGAATAAGGCAAATCGTTGACAGCGAGGGCGTATCAAATGATTTTCGTGATGGGAGCACCGGGGCTGGTCGGCAGCGATCTCGTACCCCTTCTTCAGGCGCGCGGCGCACCGGTGCGCGTCGGCGGACGTGGTCACCGCCATACCCTTGTCGAGGGCGAGTTCGAAGTGCACGAGGTCGACTACGCCAGTGAGGCCTCGATTGCAGGCGCGTTGACCGGGTGCACGGCCCTGTTTCTGTGTACCCCCTTTCACGTCGACCAGGTCACCGTCGAAAAGCGCGTTCTCGACATCGCCCTCGATGTGGGGGTCGAGAAAGTAGTCAAGCAGTCGGTGCCGGGGGTGGGGCGGGTCGAGTACCCACTGGCCGAGCGGCATAACGAGATTGAAGAACACCTGCGGTACCTGGGCCTTACCGATGTGATACTGCGGCCCCAACCGTTCATGCAGGACTTTGCTTACCATCATGGGGCGCTCATCAGACGCGAGCATCGTTTTCTGCGTCAGGCCGCCGAGGGACCGGTAAGCTGGGTCGACGCGCGCGATGTTGCCGGGGTAGCGGCGGCCGCGCTGGTCGACGGGCAGTGGAACGGCGAAACGTTGACCTTGACGGGCCCCGCGGCATTGACCGGAGAAGAAGCCGGTGAAATCATCGGCCGGGTGGCCGGCCACGACATTGCCTGCGAAGTGGTGACCGAGTCGCAGGCCAGAGCCTTCATGAAGGAAGAAGGGTTGCGCGAAAGAGACATCGAGGTTCTTGTGCAACTGCACCCCTTCATGCTCGACGAAGAGGCGGCTCGGGTGAACGACCGGATCCGGCAAGTTCTCGGCCGCCGTCCGAACTCATTTGCCGACTTCGCGGCCGACTATCGCGCCGCCTTTGAAAGCACGACTCCGCCTCCGGCAGAACAGCCGGTCGAACCCCGCTACGTATCGGGTGAGTACGCCGAGCGACGAATCGAGTAAGCACGAGGTGGGGCGATGGTCGCTCAGTCCAACCCCAACCCGCTGCGTAGAAGACCGTGAATGTCGGTATTCTCGATGACGGCGGCCGAAGGCTTCACGCCACGGGTGAACAGCGGCACGGGCTCGGCGGTGTGTCCGTTGGTCCACGCGCGCAGGCACACAGGGTTTCCGTTCCGGTCCTGCATGACGGCGCGCGAGGGCTCGAGGTCGGTTACGTATTTCTGCGTGAAGGCGGTTTCGTCGAGTGCGCCGAGCGGGGCCCGGCATGCCTTTTCCGGTGCGAGCGAGAAGGCCCCCGTCTCATGATCGGATGTGACGATCACCGTGACCTGAGGATTCCGTTCGGCAAAGGAGAGCGCCGTAGCCACCACCCGATTCCAGCTTCGAACGGCCTCGACGGCGGCCGATACCCCGGCGCCGTGCAGCATTTCATCGGTTGCTTCTTCTTCGACCAGCAGGAAGAAACCCTCGGGATCTTCAGCCAGGGCCTCAAGCGCGCTCGTGGTCATGTCTTCGAGGGTTAACGCGGGTCGGTAGCGGGCCGGTTTCTGCGTAAACAGGTCTGCGCCGGCAAACAGGCCAAGCTGTGGCAGCTCGCCGCCATCGGGCCCGGTGACCAGACGGTAGCCCGCCGATTTGAAATTATCGAGCAGGTTTTCGCCGTCGCGGCGCCGGCCGGGGCCGAAGCGGCCTTTTTCGCCGGGGCTGAGCAGGTAGGATTCGCCCCCTCCATAGAGCAGATCGGGGCCGAAGGCAAGGGCCTGCCAGGTAATGGCATCGGTATCGTCGCGGTCCTTGACGTGGCTGAAGAAGGCCGCGGGTGTAGCATCCCAGAGAAAAGCAGAGGTAACGAAACCGACCGCTTTTCCGGCAGCTTTGGCGTCTTCGGCAACGGTTCGCAGCCGCTTGCCGTCGGCGTCGGTGCCGACCCGGCTGTTGGCGGTCTTCCGACCGGTGGCCATCGCGGTGGCGGCGGCCGCCGAATCGGTAACGACGGCTCCTTCGGCCACGGTGCGAACCTGCGCGGTGTGTGGCATGTCGTCGACCGCCAGGCCGCCGTCGAGAATTCGTACGGCTTCCTGCAGTGAATACCCGAGACCATCGCCCACAATGAGGATTACCGAGGCATTGGGAAACCGGGGTTCGCTCGACTCGGCGGTGTCGGGCCTGTGCGCACAGGCAGAAACGACCAGGCTGATGAGAATCGCCAGGGTAATGGGACTCGCCAGGGGAACGGAGCCTGCCAGGGAACAGGAGCGCGCCAGGGGACAGGAGCGTGAAAGATACGACGATATGTGCTTCATGCCGTCGATATTACCACAGCCCTGTTACCGACTCGTGACGGAAATGGAATGCGGTGAGAGTCCTGCTGCCGCGGCACCCCGCGCTCTGGCGGGATTATCGACCCGGATTCATCCTTGGACTCGGATCTGTATGAAGAAACGGAAGGAGGAACTCATGCGAAGATCTTCTGTCGCCATTGCGGGCGTGCTCGGGCTGTTTGTTGCTTCGACCGCGCCCGCACAGTATGGCCCGGTCGAGCGCTCATCCGAAGCGTGCAACAGACTCGAAGCCCTGGCCATGACGGTGCACAACATGCAGCTTCTCGGACCCGACGAACGTTCGGCAAGCAACCTGGTACGGATGAGTGAGCGGCTCGAAACAGACCGCCGGGCGTTCGTCGAAACGTTGGACGACCAGGGCGCGGCAGGCAGCGAACTCGCCGACGAGGTACGAGCGCTCGAGGCCGACATTGAAGAGCTGTCGGGCGAGCTGTCTCTCGGCGAGGCGTCCGAAGGACTCAGCGACCAATATGAAGAAGTCGAGGCATCGATACGGAACGTGTACGAAGAACTCGACTGCAGCTATTGACGGATGGACGCAGGTCGGTTCGTTTTCAACTTATAGGCCGTGTTTCGTGAAATGTCCGGAGCCGGCATTAACTCCTTGGAAAGGAACCTGAGCCCCTTGCGGCCCGAATATCGGCCATTACGGAGGGGGGTGGGGAAAACGGCAATAATGAATACCCCATTCACTTTTGTAGCGCGAGTACGGTGCCGGGCTTCAAATTTCGCCGTGAATAGTGAATGCCCCATTCATTTTTGGCATTTCCTGGAATCGGAGTCAGAAATCCGTTTGTAAGCGCCTGGTTGCTTCTCTGGAGGCATTTTCGACCAGTTGCCCGGTAAGTTGACCCAGCCGCACCATGGCTGTTTCGACTTCGGAACCCCACCGGCACCCCCCGTTCAGGCGAATGAAGTTGCGGTACTTACCGGTGGCCGAGAACAGGGGGCCGGGCGCGATGCTGATTCTTTCCGCCAGGGCAAGGCGGTGCAGGTGCATGCTGTCGACACTGTCGGGCAACTCGACCCAGAGGAGAAAGCCGCCCTGTGGTCGGGTAACCCGGGTTTCGTCGGGAAACCAGCGGGCCACGGCCTGGTTCAGGCGAAAGAGCTGGTCGGCATACGCCTTTCTCGTCCGGCGCAGATGACGGTCATAGCCACCGTCGGCGAGAAATCCGGCCACTGCGATCTGTGCCAGCGGCGCCAGAGACATGGTGGTCACGAACTGAAGGTGCTGCACCTTTTCACGGAAGCGACCCGGGGCCATGTAGCCGAGGCGCAAACCCGGGGCCAGGGTTTTCGAGAAGGACGAGCAGTAGATGACGTTGCCCGTGGTGTCGAAGGCCTTGGCCGCGCGGGGGCGGGCTTCGCCGTGGTGGAGTTCGCCGTAAATGTCGTCTTCGATGAGGGGAACGCCTCGTGTTTCGCAAAGTTCGACCAGTTCGCGCCGCCGCTCGTCGGGCATGCACGAACCCAGCGGGTTGCTGAAGCTCGGCACGACCAGCACGGCGGCGACGGCATGGTGCTCCATGGCGAAGGAAAGGGCTTCGACGCTGATACCGTCGCGGGGGTGCGTCGGAATTTCCAGCGCCTTCATGCCCAGCGATTCAATGAGTTGCAGCACGCCGTAGTATGCAGGCGATTCGATGGCGATGGTGTCGCCGAAAGCTGCCACGGCCCGCAAGGCCAGATGAAGGGCTTCCTGACAACCGTGCGTGACGATGAGCTCTTCGGGAGCTACCGTACACCCGGTATTCACCAGCCGGCGAGCGAGATGGCGGCGCAGGCTCGCATCTCCGGGCGGGAAGCGATAGGTCAGCGTTTTCGCGCCGTGCTTGCGCGTGGCCGCGTTAACCGCGCGCATGACCGCGTTTACGGGTAGGAATTCTGGGTCGGGTACGGCAGCGCCCAACCTGATGACGCCTGGCTCGTTAGCCGCCTGCACGAGTCGCAGCGAGAGATCTCCAAGGGAAACCTCGGTGGGCTGGGGCAGCGGACGCGTGACTTCCGGCTCTTCGGGGGGCTTCCAGGCATTCTGGCGAACGTAGTAGCCCGAACGCGGGCGGGCCTCGACCAGCTGACGTGTTTCAAGAACCCGGTAGGCCTGTACCGCCGTCGCCATACTGACCCGCTCGCGCCGACTGGTTTCGCGCACCGAGGGCAGCCGCTGGCCCGGCCGCAGCGTGCCCCCTTCGATGAGGCGCTGCAGACGATCGGCGACATGCTCGTAGAGGTTTGTCGCTCGAGCCGTCTCTGCTTCCAGACGAACCATCATGCGTCTCCTTGTGCGGTACAGCTTCATTGTAACTGAATCTGTGCTGGTTCATTATCGAAAGCCGTGCATCTGTTATGTTTGTAGGAATTCTCTTACGCTGAAATCAAAGACGATGAAGCCGGAAAAATGGAGGCGCAGATGAGTATCGGAGGAAGTTCCGCTGCAGCGGTAGAGAGGATTGAAGAGGGCAAGGTGCCACAATCCGAAGGACGACTGACGGCTACCTTGAGACGCATTCGTGCCTGGGTGCGCCGGCTTCCCCTTGCCGAGCCGCATGGACTTTCGGATACGGGCGCGGGACGCAGGGTCATTTTCGGCGGGCATGTTCTTCGGGTGCGGGAGCGAGACTGAGCTTCCCCATAGGGCAGTGGTCGTCGACTTTAACGGACATCGACGATAATACCTGGAAGTCGTGTCGCGCGGCGCCTGGATATAACGTATCGGCAATCGCCGAAGCGGAACGGGGCGCGTTTCGTTTACAGGAAGAAGCCCGGTGCGAAGAGCAACGTCAGCCCCACCGAGATGGCCAGCCCGATGCGCCAGTAGGCGAAAATCGCCATGCCGCGACGATTGAGGTAATTCACCATCCACCGTACGGCGACGACGGCCGAGACCCACGCGGCCAGAAAGCCTACGGCAATGGGTACGATGCCGAAGGCTTCGAGCATGACCGCGCCCGAAGAAAGGGCCTTGTAGGCGGTTGCGGCGCCGAGGGTAATGACGCCCAACAGGAACGAGAATTCGACGGCGGCAGGCATCGACAGACCCCAGAGCAGGCCGGCAAGAATGGTCATGAGGCTGCGGCTTGTGCCCGGCCACATGGCAATGCACTGGGCGAAGCCGATGGCGAGGGCGCCGCGCCAGGTCAACAGCTCGAGCGTGAAGCTCTGGGCGCGCAGAGCCGTCGAGCTGCGGCGCATGCGCTCGACCAGAAAGATGAGCAGGCCACCGATGAACCAGGCCGTCACGATGGGCCAGAGCCCGAACAGGTAGGATTCGATGAGGTCGTCGAAGGCCAACCCCAGTACGGCTGCCGGAAGAAAAGCGATGATCAGGTTCAGGGCGAGCCTGCGCCCCGTGACGTCCTTTCCGGCGACACCGGCCAGCATCTGTTTGACCCGCGGCGCGTACAGCCCCAGTACGGCAACGATGGCGCCCGCCTGAATGCAGATGGCGAAGGCGTTGGCGGCTTCATCGGCGGTAATGCCGAGCATGCGTTGCGTAAGCAGAAGATGTCCGGTCGAGCTTACCGGAAGATATTCGGTGATGCCTTCGACGATGCCGAGAATAAAAGCCTGCCACCAGTTCATGCCGTACGGTTCCTCCCTGTCTGAACATCCATGATAACAGAGCCGCGCCGGAAACGGAGCATGGGGGGCGAGGGCTCGCAAAGAAGTGCGGTGATGTCGACAAGCCTCAGAATGCCGTCACCACCAGGAAGACCGTGTAGCCGACGTAGGCTGTAAGCAGCAGGGTGCCTTCGATCCGGTTGATGCGCCCGGGTCCCCGGAAGCCGTAACCGAATATGAAGAGCGACAACGTCAACCCGGCCATGACCAGAACGTCGCGAGAGAAGACCTCGGGTCCGACGCTCATCGGGTGAATCGAGCCCGCGATGCCGACGACGGCCAGGGTGTTGAAAAGATTCGAGCCGAGAATGTTGCCCAACGCGATATCATGTTCGCCCTTGCGGGCGGCAATGACCGACGACGCCAGCTCCGGCAGCGACGTACCGATGGCCACAATCGTCAAGCCGATGAGCAGGTCGCTGACGCCGAAGGCGTGGGCGATTTCGACGGCGCCCCAGACAAGAAGGCGTGAGCTTGCGATGAGAAGCACAAGCCCCACGGCAAGCCAGAAAATTGCGCGGGGAAGGGGCATCGCATGTACTGCGAGCTCTTCTTCCATCTCGGCGCCGAGGGCGTCGGCCTTCTTTTTCATGCCCTGCCAGATGGTCCACCCCATGAGCGCGGCAAACACCACGAGAAGCACCAGGGCATCGATCCGGGTGACATTGCCGTCGTAAATCTGCCAGGCGGCGAGTGCCGTGAGCAGGGTGAGAATGGGGAGTTCCTTACGCAGTACCTGCGAGTGCACGGCGATAGGGCTGATGAGCGCTGTTACGCCGAGAATGAGGGCGATGTTGGTAATGTTCGAGCCGTAGGCGTTTCCCAGGGCTATGCCCGGATTGCCCTGCGTGGCGGCCAGGGCCGAGACGACCATTTCCGGGGCCGAGGTTCCGAACCCCACGATGACCATGCCGATGAGCAGGGGCGGCATGCCGAAATGGCGTGCGGTGGCGGCCGCGCCTTCGACGAAGCGATCGGCGCTCCAGACCAGCAGGGCCAGCCCGAGAACGAGGGCAAGAAGGGGCATCAACATAGAGACACATCCGACATGGAAGAAAAATCGACGGCGCCCGCCCTGGGAAAATGGTTGACCTGAGCGAGAAGGAACGAAAAACCTTGGGGCTCATTCTACCCAGCCATTGTACCCGGCCTTGGCTCTTCGAGGGAATGGAATCGAAGAGCGCAGTGTAGGCTCGGAAACGGAGATCACAGTGCTCGTGCCCGACGATGGTGAGCGATTGAAGAGCCGGGTGCCGTGTACCTCTCGCCCGCCGATCGGCACTTGAGGTGTCGGGCTGTCGCATTAGTATTCAGCCGCCTTCAACATACCCGCCCACCCTGGCCGAAAGCGTTCACGCAGTGCAGGGTGACCCAGCTTTCGCCGTGAATCTCATGGGCCATGAAGTCAATGCGCACGGGGCCACGCCAGTCTTGCTCGGCAAGGTAAACGAGGGCCTGCCGGGCCAGCCGTGAGCGTTTGCGGGGTGACAGACTCGAGAAGGCCGTTCCCTCGCCGGTCGTTGTCGTGCGTACCTCAACAATGCAGAGGGTACCGTCGGGCGCCAGTGCGATAAGGTCGATTTCGCCGTACCGGGTGCGCACGTTGCGTGCCACCAGGCGGTAACCCATACCCTCGAGCAGCCAGGCGGCGAAGGCTTCGCCCGTGCGCCCCGTTTTCTGCTTCTCGCTTCCGTCCATCCTTCCCACGGTAGGGTAGGGGCGAGACAGCGTCTGACGCACGGGATGTCGTCAATCACTTTTGAGGAACAAGGACTGCCCCCAGGCCTGAAGGCATCGCTGTGCCGCCTGCTTCGGTGATGTCTGCCGAGGTCAGAAAGCCGTTGCCACCAGGTAGGCGGTGTAGCCGACGTAGACGACCAGCAGCAGGGAACCCTCGGCCCGGTTGATGCGCCCGGGTCCGCGAAATCCGAATCCGAACAGAAACAGAGAAATCGTGAGCAGGGCCATCACCAGTATGTCGCGGCTGAGAATTTCAAGCCCGACCTCCATCGGGCTGATCAATCCGGCGATTCCGACAACGGCCAGTGTGTTGAAGAGGTTCGACCCCAGGATGTTGCCGAGCGCGATGTCGTGTTCGCCTTTCCTGGCAGCAATGACCGATGACGCGAATTCAGGCAACGAGGTGCCGACGGCTACGATGGTGAGACCGATCAATAGATCGCCTACCCCGAATTCCCGGGCGATGGCTACGGCACCCCAGACGAGAATGCGCGAGCTTACGATGAGCAGGACAAGGCCGAGAACGAGCCAGAAAACCGCCCTGCCCAGTGGCATGGGACGTGCGGCGAGCTCTTCTTCCATCTCGCTTGCGAGCGAGTCCGATGTTTTCTGGAGTCCTTCCCAGACCGTCCACGCCATGAGGCCGGCGAAGACCGCCAGCAGCACGGTTGCGTCCATACGTGTCAATTCGCCGTTCCACAATTGCCAGGCCGCAAGCGCGGTCACCACCGTCAGAATGGGAAGTTCCTTGCGCAGCACCTGAGAATGAACAGCGATGGGGCTGATAAGGGCGGTGACTCCGAGAATGAGTGCGATGTTGGTGATATTCGAACCATAGGCATTGCCGAGGGCGATGCCCGCGTTACCTTGTGCCGATGCCAGTGCCGAAACTACCATTTCCGGCGCCGACGTACCGAAGCCCACGACAACCATGCCGATGAGCAGGGGCGGCATGCCGAAGTGGCGGGCGGTTGCGGCAGAACCTTCGACGAAGCGGTCTGCGCTCCATACGAGCAAAGCGAGACCGATAACGACGGCAACAAACGGTATCAGCATGAAAGAGACGCTCTTACGGTGGAAAACGATGAAAACCGACCGCCGGCGCACGCACGCTTCTCTTGCGGCAATGGCCCCGACGGCAATGCGGGTTGCAGACGCTGCATCGGCTATCCGGCCATTGTACTTTCGATTTCGGAATAGGGGAACCGGAATGCAGGCTCAGGTGGCACAGAAGGCGAAGCCTGCCTCTTCTCACGGCGTCGACGCTGTGCGGGGAGCCTTCCGAAAGGCCGCCCGAGTTGATGCGGTCGCTTCGCCCTCAGGTCTCCCCTTCTCCCCATCGCCCCACCTCCGCCTCGACGGGACTACCGTGCAATCGCGCCAACCCCCGTCCACTGCTCGCTCTTCTCCCAGAGCTCGCGCGCGAGCGCCTCGTTCTTCGCCGCGGCAGACGGTTCCTCGACCTTGCAGTCGTTGTAGTAGAGGCCCGATTGAGCGGCAACCGCCGGATCGGTGGCGCAGTACAAAGTGGTGGCTGCCCCATCTTCCTCCGAGACCATGAAAGCCTTGGCGATGCGGTCGAAAGGCCAGGGAACGGAACGCCAGACGTTCGTGGCGACGACGCCCGGATGCAGAGCATACGTCGTCACGCCTGTCCCCTTCAGCCGGTGGGCAAGCTCTTTGGCGAAGAGAACATTGGCCAGTTTAGCCACGCTGTAGGCCTTCAGGCCGCCGACGCCCCGGGTGCGTTGCCGAACGGCGTCGAAGTCGATGCCCCCGACATGCCGGTGGGCCTTGCTGGCGACGACGACCACCCGCGCGGGGGCCGATTGCTGCAGGCGCTCGACCAGTAGGTTCGTAAGCAGGAAGTGGCCGACGTGGCAGGTGCCGAACGACAGCTCGAAACCGGATTCCGTCATTCCCTTCGTACCCGCCATGCCGGCATTGGCGACGAGTAGATGCAGCGGCAGGTTGCGTTGCAGGAACGTGTCGGCGCAGGCGCGCACGGAATCCAGCGAGCCCAGATCGAGGGGAAGAAACTCGGCCATTCCCCCTGATTTGTGAATCTCATCGACCACGGGGCGCGTCTTTTCTTCGGAGCGGCACGCAAGAAAGACGTGATAGCCCTGCTTGGCCAATTCGATGGCGGTTACCCGGCCGATGCCGGAGTTGGCGCCCGTCACAAGGGCGACTTTGCGGTCGGAGGTCATGCGGAGTCTCCTCTCAAAAGGAGTAGCCTACCACAGATGGAAGGGCCGGGGGGAAAGGAAAGCCGCTGTCGCGGCGTCATCTGACCACTCACCCTCCAAACCGCCCGCCAGGCAGGCGGATTAGCGGAAGGCCGCATGCGCGGCCTCATTTCCCTGATGAAAAATGGACCTTACGAGCTTTCAGCACGAGCGGTTTACCGGAGTATTGATGGTTCCCCTGATTCCGAGCTTCATACATTGACTCTCTCTTGCTCAATGTATGGCCGAAGCTCTGGTCGAAGTGCCTTCTCGGTGACCAGGTCAATTGGCCGGCCCAATAGGTCTTCCAGGAAAAACTGCATCCCAAAAAAACGAGCCGAGGTTGCCGGTTCTTCAAAGGCAACCAGGACGTCAATATCACTGTCGTCGGTTGCCGTATTTCGCGCGGTCGAACCGAACAGCGCCAGACGGGTTACCCCGAAGCGGGCTTCAAGCTCGGGTTTGGCACGAGCGAGTATTTCAAGGGCGCGTTTTCGTTCCACAAAATGAACCATGTGCGGGAAATACATGATGTTCCTACCTCATGCTTCGATATCAATATAACATCAAAGAAGCCGAAGCAACCTCGCCCTCGCTTCAAGCTCTGGTTGAAACCTCGTTGCCCCTTCCCGTCAGAGTGTTTCCTCGGCCGGGCGGAAGTCGCCACGCGGCGCGCCTTTTTCGGCGGCAATTTCCTCGGCGGCGGTGCGAACGCCGTCCATGGCCTTCACTGCGCCGATGAGGCTGAAGCGCACGACGCGGAACGCGTCGGATTGCATGGGGATGGCAAAGCCGATGCGGGTACTCTGCCGTACCGCTGCGTCGATGAGGTCGAAATTCGTTACGGCGTATTCGTAAACACCCGTGTCGTTCGCTCCGAAGCAGCGTAGCGTCAGCGGGTATGCGCCGCTGTCGGAGTTGGCGAGCACCGGGTACTCCGAGCCGTTCTCACAGGATGTGCGCAGCCCCAGCAGGTACATGCAGCCTTGCCGCTCGGGAAAGCAGTATTGTCCGAACACGCTGCCGGCGCCGTTTTCGGTGGCGGCGAAGATGGCCGTGTTCGAATCGTTGACGTTGACCAGCCAATCGCCGATACGTATGGGTTCGTCGGCACGGGCGGTTCCTGCGAGGAAAAGTATGGCGAGAAGTACCTGCAGAGAGCGCTTTGTCATGTCGGCCTCCGGATGACAAGTGGGATGGCCCCGGGGGGCGTAGATTCGGAGGGCATTGTCCTGCGGGGGGAACCAGCCGTCAATGCCCTTGGACCCTTAGACGGGCAATCCATTGGTATTCTGCCATGGGAGGTAGACAGGTGCTGTCTGCCTGTGCCGGGCAATGTCGCCGTTGTCAGCCTCTCGACCGTAGCAATCGTGCCGTAAGGTGCCAGGCCAAACCCCCGCCGACTACGCCGAGGGCCGGCAGCCAGATTTCGCGTTCAATCCAGAACGCCAGCGAAAGGCAGCTGAGAAACCCGAGAATGGCGATGATGCGGGGATAGTGCCTGGCTTTCGGGGAAAGGCGAAGGGCGGCGAGATTGGTGATGGCGTAGTAGCCGAGCACGGTGAATGCGCTGAACGACCAGGTGAGCTTGACGCTTCCCAACAGCACCAGCGCAGCCACAAGCACTCCAATACCGTAAACGGCGCGGGTCGGCGAGCCGTTCTTGTCGACGACGGCAAACCAGGTAGGCATGTCGCCGTTGCGGGCCATGGCGAGCAGCACGCGCGACAAGCCGAGAATCAGGTTGAGCAACACGCCTGCCATGGCCGTGAGCGCGCCGATTGCGACGACGCCACCAAGGAGGGGACCACCGAGCGTGCGGGCGGCGACTTCGAGCGGGGCGGCGGCTTCGTTGGTTGCGGCCGCCAGTCCGTCGGCGCCGAGTACCGAAATTCCCGCGATGGTTACGCTCACGTAGAGCGCCATCGTAATGAGCAGCGTTACGATGACCGCGCGAGGAATCGTGCGATCCGGATTCACCACCTCTTCGCCCAGTGTCGCAATACGTCCGTAACCGGTATAAGCCACGAACATCAGGGCGGTGGCGTGCAGGAGGTCGGCATCGATGACTTGACCGGTGAACAAGGATACGAAGGGCGCTCGGCCTTCCGCAAAGACGGCGGGAAGGCTCCACAGGATAAAGAGGGTGAGCGCGAACAGCGTTGCCGAAACGATAACGCCGTTGATTCGGCTGGAGCGTTGAATTCCACCGGCGACGAGTAGAGTCAGCAAGACGACCAATGCTGCCCCCAGCGCCACTCTCGCCTCGACTGCCGACACGCCGAGCATACTCATCGCATAGCCGCCGAACCCCAATGCCGCGGTGGCCGCCGACGCCGACTTCGCCAGGAGAAAGAGCCACCCCGCCGTAAACCCGAAGGCCGGATTCAGATACCGATAGCCGTAGGCGTACGTTCCCCCGCTCACCGGATGGCTTGCGGCGAGTTGTGCGCTCGAAAGTCCGTTGAACATGG
>JAWLBW010000001.1:0-69560 GCA_041687475.1 bacterium | reverse complement strand
TTTCTGCGCCACTGTGTATTTCCGGCCACGCTGAAACGCTTCGAACCCCACGATGGCCCGCCCGCCGCCGTGCGCCGCGATGATTTCATCGGCGCTGCTGCTCGGATCGCCGGCCTCGACCAACCGGCCGCAGTGGTCACAACGGGTCTCGCCCGAGGTGGCGTAGAGCAGGCGCAGGTAGTCGTGAATCTCTGTCGCCGTTGCCACCGTGCTGCGACTCGAACGCACCGCGTTGCGTTGTTCCAGGGCAATGGCCGGAGGAATGTTGCGCACGTTATCGACATCGGGACGCGGCATGCGCTCGAGAAACTGCCTGACATAGGTAGAGAGCGACTCGACATAGCGCCGCTGCCCCTCGGCGTACAGGGTATCGAAGGCCAGGGAACTCTTGCCGCTGCCGCTCGGGCCGGTAACAACCGTAAAACTGCCGCGCGGCAGTGAAAGATCGAACCCGCGCAGGTTGTTGTGACGCACGCCGTACAACTCAATGGCCGGCTTGTCGGACAAGGGTCGTACAGCCTTGGCCCTCGCCGTTCCCTTCACTGTCGTATCCTTGGTCGTCACTACCTTGGTCGTCACTGCCTTGCTTACCTTCGTCACTGGAAGATTCCGAGAATGCGCTCGATGAAGCCCTGGTGCTCGGAGCAGACATCGAGTGGAGCATAGCCGGAGACGAAAACTTCGCGGCGGCTTCCCGGGCAATACTGGCTCGCACGCATGCCGGTTTCGACGTCGATGTCGACCCACTCGACCCCCGGAGGCTGAATGAAGCGCTCGGCCGTATACCAGTTGCGCGCCGACAACATATACTCACCCCATATGGGCAAGGCAAGACGAGAGCCGGGCAACCGAATGCCCTTGTTGTCGTCGGTTCCCACCCAGACCACGGTTACGAGATTCGGCGTGAAGCCGGCAAACCAGGCGTCGCGGTAGTCGCTGGTCGTACCTGTCTTGCCGGCAAGATCGCCCTCGTACCCGATGCGTAGCGCCTCCTGCCCGGTACCCTCGTTCACGACACCAACGAGCAGTTGCTCGAGTACATAGACCGAGGCCGGATCAAGCATGAGCCGGCCGTCGCGAACCACGGACTTGAGAACCTTCCGTTCCTGATCGGCGATAAGATCGAGGCCCGACGGTTCGAATCTTTCGCCAAGAGCGGCAAGCGATGCGTAGGCCTGCGCCACTTCCAGCGGAGAGGCTTCAAGGGCGCCCAGGGCCAGCGCCGGGTACAGCGGAATGGTCGAATCAAAGCCGGCGTCTTCGAGTACCGTGCGAATCTCCTGCAGCCCGACTTCCATGGCAATGCGCACGGTCGGAAGGTTGAGCGAGCGGGTCAGGGCATCGCGCACGGTAACCATGCCGCCTGATTTGTTGTCGTAGTTCTGAGGTTTCCAGATACCCTGGCTCGTCGGAATCTCGAGCGGCTCATTGCTCAGTTTCGAGGTCACGGGGTAACCGTTACGCACCGCCGCATAGAAAACAAAGGGTTTGATGAGTGAGCCTATCTGGCGCTTGGCCTGCGACACCCGATCAAACTGCGACTCGGCATAATTGCGCCCGCCCACGTAAGCCACGATTCGCCCGGAACGGGGTTCGACGGAAACGAGCGCAGCCTGGAGATTCAGATTCTGCAAATCGTAGCGTTTTGTCAGATACGCAAGCCCGTTGTAGACCGCCTGTTCGGCGGCTAGCTGCAGCGGCGCCGAGACTGTGGTGTAGACCTCGAGGCCCGCCGTCTGCAACTCTTCGGCGTCGAATTCATCGGCGATGGTCTTCGAGAGGTGATCGACGAAGTAGGCTGCGCGACGCGATTTTTCAGCAGGCGGCTCGGTGCGAAGGGTCTCGGCTTTGGCCTTTGCCAGAGCGTCCTGGTCGAGAAAGCCCATCTGGTGAAGCGCAGACAGAACATCGTCACGCCTTCCGCGTGAGCGTTCGGGCGCGGAAAAGGGGTTGTACCTTGCCGGAGAACGGATGAGACCCGCCAACGTTGCGGCTTCACCCCAGGTCAACTCGTTTACCGGCTTTCCGAAATAGTAGCGAGAAGCCTGGCCTACTCCAATGATGGAAACGCTGCCCCGCTGCCCGAGATAAATGGCGTTGGCATAGGTTTCGAGAATCTGGCTCTTCTCGTAATGCCGCTCGAGCAGCAGCGACATGAGTATTTCATTGAATTTTCGCCGGAAGGTGCGCTCGGGCGTCAACCAGAGATTCTTGACCAGCTGCTGCGTAATCGTGCTGCCGCCCTGCCGCACGCCTCCGTGGCGCAGGTTGACGATGGCTGCCCGCATGAGGCCGAGAATATCGATGCCCGGATGGTCGAAGAACCGCGCATCTTCGGCGGCCAGAAGAGCCGGCACGAAACGCTCGCTCACATCGGCGAAACTGACGAGTTCGCGGGTTTCTCTGTCGGGGCCGTAGAAACGCCCGAGCAGAAGAGGCTCGAATCGCGCCACCTCGAGCAATTCGCCGGTGTCTGCATTCCGAATGCGGGTGAGCTTGCCGTCGACGAAGTCGAGCTGATAGGTGCGGCTGTCGAAGGTCGGCTCACCCGGCAGAACGAACTCGTGCGTTCGAACCACGATGCGCTCGCCCGCATCGAGTCTGTATTCGCCGGTACGCACCCGGCGTTCACGCGTCGAGGCGTAATCGAGTTCACGCAACAGGGCGACCACCTGGTCGCGCTCGATCGTGCTGCCGCGAAAATACTCGACCGGGCGGCTGAAAACAGACGAGGGAATTGAGAAGCGGTTGCTCTCGAAACGGCGCACCACACTCCGGTCCAGCGTCCACAGGTAAAAGACGCCCGCAACAAGCAAGGTAAGCCCGACGACGGCCGATGCCAGCCACAGCGCCCCTGGCGCCTGTGGCCTGCGTGACCGTTTGGGCTTGCCGGCCTTCTTGCGCCGCGAAGCCGCCTGCGTGCGGCTGGTTTTCTTGTCTCCTGCTTTTTTCACCAGAATGTACGAAATGGGATCTCGTCATTCTATCGGCAGACATCCCAGAATTCCAGCCGCCTCGGTATCGGTCGAGAATACGCGCACCAACTCCGGAAGCCGCATTGGAGGCGGGCGTGCGCCTTGCGGGCGCTGAGAGGACACATGATTGTCGGGCTGCTGGGCCCACCGCACCGCGTTTTGTATAATGAACCTTTTCGGCATGACCTCTTTCCTCGACGGCCCATGGCGCTTTTCATACTTGCATCCCAATCGCCGCGACGGCGCGAGCTGCTCGATTCGGTAGCACTGACATTCGACGTCGATGCGGCAGACGTCGACGAATCGGTGCGTCCGGGAGAAGAGCCCGAAATCTACGTACGCCGCCTCGCGCAGGCAAAAGCGTCGGCGGTCGCCGCCCGTCGTAACCTCGACGCGTTCGTACTGGGAGCCGACACTACCGTGAGCATACACGGCCACATCTTCGGAAAACCGGCCGATCACGACGAGGCGGTCTTCATGCTTCGCAGACTTTCGGGTGGGGAACACGCGGTGACCACAGGCTATGCGCTTGCCACGCCGGGTGGGAGGGTCGTGACCGGTAGCGTGACCACAAACGTGACCTTTCGCGAGCTTTCGCTCGATGAAATCGAGTGGTATGTCGGTACGGGCGAGCCGTTCGACAAGGCCGGCGGTTACGCCATTCAGGGACGGGCGGCACACTTCATTCCACGTATCGAGGGGTCGGTAACCAATGTCATCGGTCTACCCCTGTCCGAAGTGGTGCAGTTGCTTCGTGTATTCGGGCTGCCCGTCGCCACCCGGGGCGTGACGGCATGAATACCGCCGAGCGACTTGAAGCAATCAGGCATCGCATGGCCACCGCCGCGACGGCTGCCGGTCGTGACCCCGCCGACGTGCACCTCATTGCCGTGAGCAAGCGACAACCGGTCGAGGCCATTCGCGAAGCTTACATGGCCGGGCAGCGCCACTTCGGCGAAAACTACCTGCAGGAGCTGGCCGGAAAGCAGGAAGCCCTCGCCGATCTCGACGACATTACCTGGCATTTCATCGGCCACGTGCAGTCTCGCAAGGCCAACGAGCTGAGCCGGCGTCGCGCATGGGTTCACGGGGTCGACTCCGAATCTTCCATCCGCCGTTTGCAGGCGGCGGCCGACGCCCGCCAGGCAAAGCTCGATGTTTTTCTGCAGATCAACATTGCCGGCGAAGCTTCGAAGTCGGGGGCTTCGGTTGCCGAGGCAACACGCCTGGGCACGCTGCTGCACGATTCGCAGGGCCTTGCATGGCGCGGGCTCATGACCATTCCGCCCGAGGGATCTCCCAAAGAAACACGGCACTGGTTTCGTGAACTGCGCCTGCTTCGCGACAGGCTTGCCGGTGAATTCCATGTTGCCCTGCCCGACCTGTCCATGGGCATGAGCGGCGATTTCGAGACGGCCATTGCCGAAGGAGCCACCTGGGTCAGGGTCGGCACGGCCATCTTCGGACAACGCGAGACGTAGCCCGTGGTGGTACGGGCGCGGCGACACGGTTACACTGTAAACTTTCAGGTTAGCGATGCACCCCATCAAGATTGCACCAAGTATTCTTTCTGCCGACTTCTCGCGCCTGGGCGAGGAAGTGAAGGCCTGTGAAGAAGCAGGCGCCGATATCATTCATTTCGACGTGATGGACGGTCGCTTCGTTCCGAACCTGACCATCGGCCCCATGCTGGTCGACGCCGTGCGCCGCTCGACCACGCTTCCAATCGATTGTCATCTTATGATGGTCGAGCCAGATTTGCTTATTCCCGAGTTTGCGAAACAGGGCGCCGCCATGATTTCCGTGCATCCCGAAGCCGGTTTTCACCTGCATCGTACCCTGCACCTCATCAAGGACAACGGCGCCAGGGCCGGCGTGGTTCTCAATCCGGCAACGCCGGTAGACGCCATCGAATACGTTATCGACGACCTCGACTACGTACTTATCATGAGCGTGAATCCGGGTTTCGGCGGCCAGGCCTTCATTCCCTCTGCGCTGGGCAAAATTCGCGCCGTGCGGCAATTGCTCGACAGCCGGGGGCGCAGTGACGTGCCCATCGAAGTCGACGGCGGCGTGAAGGTCGACAACATTGCCGATGTCGCCAAAGCCGGCGCCAGCATGATTGTTGCCGGTTCGGCGGTCTTCAACAGCAAGAATTACCGGGAAACCATCGGAGCCCTGCGGCGTAATGCCGAAGCGGCCCTCTCCATCTGACGGCCGGCTGCCGATCGGCTCCGTCAGGGGAAAATGGCGTGTACTCGGCCGCCTCGCGAGTGCACTTTTCCTGGCGATTGCGATTGCAGGGACCAACGGGTGCACGCCCCGCGCCACACCGGGTACGCTCGTACTGGCCGAAGAGGGCGCGCCCTCCGACTTCGACCCTCGCTTTGCCCTCGATGCCTACTCCGAGCGGATCAACGGGTTGCTGTATGCGGGCCTTGTTTCCCGCGACGCGCAATTACGCATTCGTCCCGACATCGCGCGGTCGTGGCGCCGGCGCGATGACCGCACCTGGGAGTTCAGGCTGCGCACCGATGCACGATTTCACGACGGCCGTCCGCTTACGGCCGAAGACGTCGTCTTTACCTACCGCTCAATAACCGACCCCACGGTTCGCAGCCCCAAGCGTGAACAATTCAAACATCTGGTCGGCCTCGAAGCCGTCGACAGCCACACCGTTCGCTTCTACCTGAAGCGGCCCTTCGCCCCCTTCCTGCAGTCGCTTACCCTGGGCATCGTTCCCCACGGCAGCGGGCGCGCACTCTCACGCCGGCCCGTGGGCGCCGGTCCCTATCGCCTCATCGATTTCGAACCGGGCGCCCGAACGACACTCGGCGCATGGAATCAATATCACGGCACGCGGGCCCGGATTGAACGCCTCGTCATCAAAGCCGTGCCCAACGACGTTACCCGGCTACTCGAGCTTCGAAAGGGCAGCGTGCAGCTGTTGATCAACAGCATTCCGCCCGATGCGCTGCCGTCGCTCGCCGGCATCGACCGGTTGCAGGTCGTACGGCAGCCCGGCCTGAACGCGACCTACCTGGGATTCAACCTCCAAGACCCCGTGCTGGCGCATCGCAGAGTGAGACGGGCCATTGCCTACGCGATAGACCGGGAAGCAATCATCCGACACCTTCTGGGGGGAACGGCAACACCGACCGAAACCATTCTCTCACCGCTTCTGGCCGCCCATGCCTCGGGCCTTGCCCCCCATCGACATGACCAGGCTCTGGCCCGTCGCCTGCTAGACGAAGGCGGATTTCCGGACCCCGATGACGAGGGGCCACGCGTCCGTTTCGAAATCGAATACAAGACGTCGACCAACCCGCTGCGCCGGCGTATGGCCGAGGCCTTTGCCGCGCAACTCGGCCAGGTCGGCATCGGCGTCAACGTACGCTCCTACGAGTTCGCCACCTTTTTCGAAGACATCAGAAAGGGAAACTTTCAACTCTTCAGCCTGACCTGGGTCGGTATCGTCGAGCCCGATGTGCTGTACCAGATTTTTCACTCGGCAAGTGTTCCGCCCGCGGGAGCCAACCGTGGAAGATTTGCCGCCCCCCAGGTCGACGGCTGGCTGGAACAGGCCCGAAGCGAGACAGACGAAGACCGGCGCAACAGGCTTTACGCCGATATACAACAGACCCTCGCAACGGAATTACCCTACATCACCCTCTGGCATCAGGACGACATCGCCGTTTACGATAGCCGCCTCGTAAACTTCGTTCTATACCCCGGCGGAGACTACCGCGGTCTCGTCGAAGCCGGGTTTTCATCGAAGCGCTAGACTGTCGAACCGTCCATTCGCAAGGGCGCTCGGGGGCCGAAAACCGATTGTTACCGGTGGTATCGTTATGTAGAATGTTGCATTAGGAAAAAAATAAATATGACATTTGATGATCTCGATCTTCCCGAAGCAGTTCGGGCCGGCGTACGCGAAGCCGGCTTCGTAAACCCCACCCCCATTCAGGAAAAGACCCTTCCCATCGCCCTCGGGGGGCAGGATGTGGCCGGCCAGGCCCAGACCGGCACGGGCAAGACGGCAGCCTTTCTCATAGCAATCTTCAGCCGACTGCTGCGTAATCCCTCGAAAGGCGACGGCCTGCCGCGAGCGCTGGTTCTGGCGCCCACGCGAGAGTTGGCGCTTCAGATTCACCGCGACGCCGAGCTTCTCGGCAAGCATGTGGGCCTCAACATGACCGTCATTTTCGGCGGCATGGACTACCAGAAGCAGAAAGAATCGATTCGCACCGGCGCCGACATCGTCATCGCGACGCCCGGCCGCCTGATGGATTATTATCGTCAGAAAATTCTCATTCTGAAGAATATCGAAATTGTGGTGGTCGACGAGGCCGACCGCATGTTCGACATGGGCTTCATCAAGGACATTCGCTTCATTCTCAAGCGATTGCCCTCGTGGGACAAACGTCAGAGCATGCTCTTCAGCGCGACGATGAGCTTTGACGTACTCGAGCTGGCCTACGAACATATGAACGCCCCCACCGAGGTCTCGGTCACACCCGAGAAAATCACGGCGGAAGGTGTCGAGCAGTTTCTCTTTCACGTCGAAGGTACCCAGAAATTTCACACCCTGCTGCGGCTGCTGGCGCAGGAAAAGCCCGAGCGTACCATCATCTTCGCCAACACCAAGGGCGCGGTCGAAATGGTGGCGCGCAGGCTTGAAGCCAACGGCTACAAGGTCGGCGTACTGTCGGGCGATGTGCCGCAGCGCAAACGCTTGAAAATGGTGGTCGAGTTCGCCCAGGGCGATCTGCAGATACTCGTGGCAACCGATGTCGCCTCGCGCGGCCTTCACGTCGACGACATTTCACACGTCGTCAATTACGACCTGCCGGCAGACTCCGAAGACTACGTGCATCGCATCGGCCGCACGGCCCGCGCCGGCGCCACCGGTAAAGCCTTCGCTCTGGTCGATGAAGACTCGGCCTTCAATCTCGAGGGCGTGCAGAAGTACATCGACCAGGAAATTCCCGTTATCTGGGCCGACGAACTTCCTGAAGTCGAGGAAGTACCGGCCCCCCGACGCCCTCGACAGTACCGTGACGAACGTGACGGCCGCGGTCGGGGTCGCGGAGAACGTGATGGTCGCGGTCGTGGACGCGGCGAACGTTCAGACCGCCGCGGCCCGCGCAGCGAAGACCGCAGAGACCGGCCCCCTCGGCGAGCCGAAACGACCGCCGGCGACGAAGAAGCCAAGCGGCCCGATAGCCGACCGATGTCGTCCGAAGCCGCACCTGTCGAAGGTGAGCCCCGAAAACGTCGCCGCCCCTCGCGCCGCCGCTCGCGAAAGCCGAAGCAAGAGGCCGGTGCTTCCGAGAAATCACAGGAAAAGTCGACTCCCGATTCTGAATCGACGCCTACATGACCTTCAGCACGAGAGTCATCGGCGTCGAACATGTCGGCCGAGAGCTCATTCTGCTGTCGGTCGATACGCGGGACACGCCCATTGCCGCCTCCTATGAGCGGGCCGGCCAGTACGTGACCCTGTCGACCGAGCATTCGGCGCCCGGTTACTTCAGTATTGCCTCGCAGCCGGGCGAACCGGTGCTGCGGTTTCTCATCAGGCATCAGCCTCACAAGGCCAAGACCGGCCCTCTGGCCGAACTGCAGCCGGGCGACACTGTTCTCATGAGCCGCGCAAGCGGGCCAGGCTACCCGGTCTTCGAGCAGGAAGGTCGCGACCTGCTCATGGTCGCCACCGGTACGGGCATCGCCCCGCTGCGCGTCGTTCTGCGTCAGATCTCCGCCGACCGTACCCGTTTCGGCCGAATATCGCTGGTGTACGGTTCGGTAGACGAAGAGTCGTTGGCCTTTCGCGACGAATACGACGACTGGCAGGGCATGGATGTCGAGTTGTGCCTCTGTCTGAGCCGGCCCCGCAAGAGCTGGCAGGGCTTTCGGGGTTATGTGCAGGATGCCGTGCCCACCTATCTCGAATCGCCCGAACGCCTTTCCGTTTTTCTATGCGGCCATCCGGGCATGGTCGAAAAGGTAGGTCGTTGCCTCGCAGACCACGGGGTTTCGGCCGACCGCATTTTCATCAATCACTGAGAGCCGGTACTGCCCGGGGGTATCGTTGCGCTGTTCGCCCACGAAGCGGTATGCTGACGGGCATGCGCCCTGCCGTCGTCACCGTCGTTTTTCTGCTTGCCTGCGACTATGCCCCCGCCGAGCGGGTCGAAGCCCTGTCGCGTAAGGTCGACACCGTCGAGCGGCGCCAAACCGTAACAGAGGCCCGCGTTGAAGAAAACACCCACGAAACCCGCCTGCTGCAGACCGGGTTCGATGCAATGGGCGACGGTTTCAATGTACTGGCCGACACCGTGCAGGAACAGGATGTTCGGGTTGCCGACGTCGAGAACCTGGGACGGCGCGTACAGAACGATCTTCAAGATGTGCGTAAGAAGCTGCGTGAGGCACGGCGCCCGCCCCAGCCCCGGACAGACGACATTCTCGAGGGAATTCGCCTCGACACCCTGACGTTGACCGAAGAACCGATGCGCCTGCGTTGGTGCGAAGCCGAAGAAGGCGTGCAGGGCTTTCTCGTGAGGCCCGGAGAAGAGTATCGCTATACAGACGTTCGCTGTTGGCGATTCGGCGACGTGGCGGTTTTCCGAGCACAGACCACCGAGGGTCCGGAAGTCAGCTGCCTGCGCAGCGTTGAAGAAGTCGCCGACGGCACTCTGCGGGCGCTCGACTGCAATGAACCGGGTGTCATTTACCGGTTCTCACGGCTCACCCGCTGAGCCCGGTTCTCACTCGCTGAACTTTCCGTGGCGACCCGCCCCTTGGCGGAAACGACCCACGCCTTCCTGAATCTCGGGGCTGTTGAGCGAATCGAGTCCCAGCTCGAATTCGCGTTCCAGCGCGGCGGAAAGGTCTCGCCCATCCTGTTCCCACGCCGAGCGACGATCGTTGCGCAGGCATGTCTGCGGAAACGACGCGATTTCGGCGGCCAACTCTTCGGCGACCTGACGCGACCGCCCCTGCGGAACCACACGATTGGCAAGGCCCATGGCCTCGGCCTCGCGTGCCGTGACAGGGCGCCCGGTAAGAATGAGGTCGAGCGCACGCGAAAGACCGATCAAGCGTGGTAACCGAACGGTTCCCCCATCGATGAGAGGCACGCCCCATCGGCGGCAAAAGACCCCCATGACCGCGTCTTCTTCGACGACGCGCAGATCGCACCAGGCGGCCAGCTCGAGTCCCCCCGCCACGGCATGCCCCGAAACGGCAGCGATAACCGGCTTCGAGAGAAGCATGCGTGAAGGCCCCATGGGCCCGTCTGCGTCGGCGTCGATACGGTTCATTCTCTCCGTGCCGAAAGCCTTGAGATCGGCGCCGGCACAGAAGGTGCCGCCCTCGCCCCAGAGTACGGCAACCCTTGCGTCACCGTCGTTTTCAAAGGAGCGAAAGGAATCGGCCAGCGCCTGCGCCGTAGGTCCGTCGACGGCATTGCGATGTTCGGGCCGGTGCAGAATGACGGTCGTCACCGGTCCGCTCTTTTCTACTCTGACCATGGCAGCCTCTGAAGGCGGGAGGGATACAAAAAGGGGGAAGCATTTTCGGCTTCCCCCCGGATACTGCATTTTTATTTCGGCGGCATGCGCAGAGCGCCGTCGATGCGAATGGTTTCGCCGTTGATGTACGGGTTCGCGATAATGTGTGAAACCAGATGGCCGAATTCGGCCGGATCGCCCATGCGACTGGGAAAGGGAATGTTGCCCTCGAGCTCCTTCTTGAACTCATCGGTCACCATGGCCATCATCGGCGTGCTGAAGGTGCCCGGGGCCACGGTGCAGCAGCGAATGCCCCACTTGGCAAGGTCACGGGCAATGGGCAGGGTCATGGACACGACACCGCCTTTCGAAGCGGCATAGGCAACCTGGCCAATCTGGCCGTCGTACGCGGCAATGGATGCCGTGTTCACGACCACGCCCCGTTCACCGTTGGCGTCGGGCTCATTCCGGGCCATACGCGAAGCGGCAATACGAAGTACGTTGAAGGTACCGATCAGATTGATCTGGATGACCGTCGTGAAGACGTTGAAATCATGCGGCGCTCCGTCGCGTGAGAGTACGCGGCCGGCCATGCCCACGCCGGCGCAGTTCACGGCTGCGGTAAGCTTTCCGAAAGCTTCGACCACGGCATCGACGGCCTTTTCGACAGCGGCGGGATCGGTAACGTCGGCCGGCACGAAACGGGCGGCATCGCCCAGTTCCTCTGCAAGCTTGGCGCCGTCGGAATTTTCGCGGTCGAGAATGCCGACGCGTCCGCCTTCCTGCACGATGCGACGAACCGTCGCCTGACCGAGTCCGGAGGCGCCGCCGGTAACGATGGCAACCGTATCTTTCAGATTCATTGGGTACTCCTTTAAGAAATCGAAGCCGCCTCAGGCGGCCGGATCCAGTTCGCGGAAAAAGCGCTGTACTTCTTCCACCACCGCCTGGGGTTGTTCCATGGGAAGAAAATGCCCCGATTGCGGAATCTCGATGAGCCTTGCCGTTGGCAGACGCCGGGCAAGAAGCCGTGCCGTATCGCGAGAGAAGGCATCGCTGGTTTCTCCGCGCAGGATGAGCACGGGGCAGCGTACCCGCCGCAGGCGCGTCCAGAACAGAAGCGGCCAGGTTGAAAAAATCCGGGCCTCGATTCGTTTGTCGCACGAAAGACGCACGCCGTCGTCTATCTCACGCGTGCCCCATTCGACGTAGGCTTCAAGAAACTCCCGCTGCCATGCGGCGAAGGTGCGCTTGCGCGCATACGATGCCACGATGGCCTCGCGACTGGGAAATTCCATGCGCCGCGCCATCGCCCCTTTGACGATGGGCACCCGGCGCGCCATGAACGGGAAGACGGCAAGGGAAAGCACCGGCAGCATGCGCGGATGAAACACCACCGGGTCGAGCAGCACGATGGCCCGGAAGGTGCCCGGCGCCGCCGCCTCGGTCTGTATGGCCGTTACGCCGCCGAAGGAATGCCCCATTACAACCGGTTTCTCGAACCAGCCTGCGTCCTTCCAGGTAAGCACGTCGTCGACGAAAGCATTCCAGTTACGTAGCCGGCGAGGCGTGAACGAGGCGCCGTGGCCGCGAAAGTCGGGCGCAACCCAGTCGCCTTCAGGCGCTATGCGCTGCAGCAGAGGAAGGTACGTTCCACCGTTGAAGCCGTTGGCGTGCAGCATGAGTAACCGCGCCGGCAACGATTCCGATTGCAGAGCGTGGTAACGGCCTTGGGGTGATTCGAGGTAAACCGAGCGGTAGGCTGCCATTCAAGTCAGAGTACCGCCTGCCCCGCACAGCCGCAAGGGAACGAAGCCTCAAGGCTCGGCGGTCGGCGGCGATGCAGGCGTATGCCCTGCTTCGCGCAATCTCTCGTTGTCTTCGTCTTCGACCTGATGCAGATCGCCTGCAGACAGGTTCTCAAAGCCTTCCTGCGAATGCGGTCGCAGAAAGGTTTCGGGCAGGTCTTCTTCGCCCCGCCGCCAGGGCTGCCACAGAAACCAGGCCACCAGGGCAAGGCCGAGAAGCGCCGTGACAAAAATGACGACTTCCAGAAACATCGACGTACCTCTTGACCATTCTGGCACGGGCGGGTACGGCGCGGCACTTTCGGCGCCTACCCCGTCAGATATTGCAGGAAAACCGTGGCCAGGCCGAGAAAGGCGAAAAAGCCGAAAATGTCGGTCAAGGTGGTTACGAAAATACTGCTGGCAATGGCCGGATCAAGGCGCAGCGCGCGCAGGGTGAAGGGAATGAGCGTTCCGGCCAGGGCCGCCACCAGGGTGTTCACAATCATCGCCAGGCAGAGAACCACTCCGAAGATGATTTTATCGGTCAACAGCCACGCGATGATTCCCCCCGCGATGCCTACAAACACACCGTTGACCAGACCGACGAGAACTTCCTTCGCTACCGTGCGCCGCACGCCTGAGTCAAGCTGGCCAAGGGCAATGGCACGCACAACGATGGTGATTGTCTGGGTTGCCGCATTGCCACCCATGCCGGCGACGATGGGCATGAAGACCGCCAAGGCCGCGACGGCCTCGAGCGCCGGCTCAAACAGGGCCACGACGCGACTGGCGAGCACTGCGGTGGCCAGGTTCAGCGTCAGCCAGGGTAGTCTGAGGCGAACCGACTCGTTCCAGCCGGTGAAGACATTGTCGCCCTCGGAAATACCGGCCATGCGGTAAATGTCTTCGGTGGCCTCTTCCTGAATGACATCGACCACGTCGTCGACCGTGATTACCCCGAGCATGTAACCGGCATCGTCTACGACCGGCAACGCCAGCAGGTTGTATCTGGCGATGAGGCGGGCGGCCTCTTCCTGCGAGGCTCGGGGATGAATGGTGGTCACCCGCTCGTTCATCAGCTCGGATACGCGCGTATCTTCTTCGGCCAGCAGCAACTGGTGCAACGAGAGAATACCGCGTAACCGCCCCTCTTCGTCGAGCACATAAAGATAATACAGGCCGCTTTCCTGTCGTGAACCACGCAGTGCCGCGACGGCATGACCGGCGGTGTCGGCTTCGCGCAGCGCGAAAAACTTGGTGGTCATGATGCCGCCGGCTGTTTCCGGCGAATAGACCAGCAATTCGCGCAGCTCTCTGGCTGCTCCGATATTGAGTCCGTTGAGAATGCGCAGCGAGCGCTCTTCGGGCAGGTCCTGAATCAGGTCGACCGCATCGTCGGGAGGAAGCCGCTTGACGACCTCGAGTACGACCGCGTCGTCGAGTTCTTCGAGAATGTCGTGCAGGCAGCCCTCGGGAAGCTCGCTCAGCGTGGCTCCCGCCTTCCGAAGCTTCAGCAAAACCTCGATGACGTTTTTGCGCTGGTCGGCCGCAAGCTCGGGAACAATCTGCGCAAGGTCGGCGGGGTGCAGTATCGCCAGGGCCTTTTCGAGGCGGCTGCGATCGCCCGAGGCAATGACTCGGCGCAGGGCCGAGGCAATCGGTACCGATCGAGGTCGAAACATTCAGCGGGTTTCCGTGAGTTCGATGATCTCCCGCGGATCAGCGAGCCATCGCGTGGCATACGGAGCGAGGCTCTCTTCACTTCCGTAACCCCAGCGAACGGCCCAGAACGGAATGCCTGCAGCCTGCGCGATGCGTCCATCGGGTAGACCGTCGCCTACCATGATGCAGCGCTCACGCGCCACACCCAGGGCCTCGGTCATGTGGTCGAGCACCCCCAGGTCGGGCTTGCGTACCGGAAGCGTGTCGCCGCCGACGATCATGGCCAGCCGCTTGTGCAGCCCAAGCCCTTCGAGAATTCGCCGGGCGAACCTTTCGGGTTTATTCGTCAGCACCGCCAGGGGCAGATCGCTTTCGAGAACCGGCTCCCAACCGGCAAAGACACGTGTGTCGTCGAGGCAATGTTCACGGTAGTGTTCGAAAAACCGCCTTCGACCCTCTTCCAGCGTGGCGGCATCTTCGGTTGCCAACGCGCGCCCGAGAAGAACGGTTACGCCTTCGCCGATGAAGGCACGCACCTCGGCCAGGCTGCGTTCGGGCAGGCCGAAGGTGTGCAGGGTATGGTTCAGCGAGACGGCAAGGTCGTGCAACGAGTCGACAAGCGTTCCGTCGAGATCAAGCAGCAGCATGCGATGAATCTCCCGAGACTTCAGAGAAGGTTCTCGATTTCGAACTGTTCGCGATGCAGCTCCTTCTTTCGCACGGTTATTCGTTTGTTGAACCGTTTCTCGAGCTCTTCAATCGCACGGCGTTCTTCGTCGTACAGGCGGTCGGCAATGGCCGGATTGACGTTCACGGTCACCTTACGGTCGCGCAACGTAGGCAACTCCTTCGCCAGCGCCCTGAAAATGTCGGCGCATACCGTTTTCTCGCTCTTGACGTAACCCTTACCGTCACAATACGGGCATGCATCGGCAAGCGTGCGCATGAGGCTTTCACGCGTGCGCTTGCGGGTCATTTCGACAAGCCCGAGCTCGCTGATCTTGAGAATGTTGCTCTTGGCCTTGTCGCGACGAAGGGCATCGCGCAGCGCGCCGTACACCTTGTCGCGGTTGGCGGCCTTGTTCATGTCGATGAAGTCGATGATGATGAGGCCGCCCATGTTACGCAGGCGCAGCTGGTATACGACTTCCTTGGCTGCTTCGAGGTTCGTCTTGAGAATGGTTTCTTCAAGATTTCGCTTGCCGACGAACTTGCCGGTATTGACGTCGATGGCCGTCAGCGCCTCGGCCTGCTCGATGATGAGGTAACCGCCGCTCTTCAGCCAGACCTTGGTGCCCAGCGCTTCGTTCAGAGCCGGTTCGATCTGGTATTTCTCGTAAATGGGCTCGCGTCCCTGATAGTGAATGATGTCGGCCGAGCGATGAGGCAGCATGCGATCGACAAAGCCCTTCACCTTTGCATACTCACGATCGTCGTCGATTACGATTCGCGCCACATCGGGCCCGAAAAGATCACGCACGGCGCGCAGCGAGAGATCGAGATCGCTGAAAATCACGCTGGGCGCCTTCTGACGCTGGAACTTTTCCTGAATGGTGTGCCAGGTGCGGGTCAGGTACTCGACATCGCTGCGAATGTCTTCTTCGGGTCGACCTTCGGCGGCAGTGCGCACGATGAACCCGATGCCGTCTTCACGGTGTCGGTTTACGATGCTCTTCAGCCGTCCGCGCTCCTGCGGGTCGTCGATTCGCCGGCTGACACCGACGTGGTTGACCGTGGGCATCAGCACCAGGTACCGACCGGGTATCGAAAGGTAGCTCGTGATGCGGGCACCCTTCGTGCTGATCGGATCCTTGGCAATCTGAACGAGCACTTCCTGACCTTCCTTCAGCAGATCCTGAATGCGCTCTTTTTCCTTGTCCTTTTCGCGCTCCATGACCTGGCTGCTCTCGGCGTCGTCGTCCTTGTAACGCTCGAGTTCCTCCAGAATGTCGCTCACGTACAGAAAGGCCGCCCGCTCGAGCCCGATGTCGACGAAGGCGGCCTGCATGCCCGGCAACACGCGTGAAACGCGGCCCTTGTAAATGTTGCCGATGACCGAGCCGCCCGCCTCGCCGGGACGCTCGACAAAAAGCTCGACTACGGCACCGCCTTCCATCAAGGCGACGCGCGTCTCGATCGGGTTGGCGTTGATAATGATTTCACTGGGGGTCATGATGTCCTCTGCAAACTGCACGAGCGACCGCACGCAGGAGTCGGCAGATTCGGGAGGCTGTATCCGCTTGCAGAATGACGAACTGGCGTCAAAGCGGTGCGGCTTCTACCCGGTGGCCTGCTGACATTCGGCTGCGTTCGGCAGGCCATACCGAATACCGCAAAATATGAAAACTGTTGGGCCTAGAAAGCCCGAAACGACCATTATAACAAGCAGCGCCACCGCGTCGCAGCATTCTTGTCGGCCGGTCTTGCTTCACCTTTGCCGCCCCACCGTTTCGGCCCGTTCGCGTGCTTGGTAGAATGAGTGCACCATGCCCAGTGTCGCCATCGTCGTTATCGGAAACGAAATTCTCAGCGGAAAGGTGCAGGAACGGAATGCGCAGTTCGCCATCGGCCTGCTGCGCCGCGTCGGAGCCGACCTTCGTCGCGTTGCCATCGTACCAGACGAGGTAAACCTTATTGCCGATGAGGTACGCGCCTGCGCGCGGAATTTCGACGTCGTCATCACCTCGGGGGGCGTGGGCCCGACCCATGACGATGTGACCTACGAGGGAGTGTCGCAGGCCTTCGGGACCGCCCTGACCGAAGATACCCACGTGGCATCGCTTCTCGAGCGCTATTTCGGCGAACGCCTGACCGACGACCACCTGCGAATGGCCCGCTTTCCTGAAAACACCCATGTCCACCTGGACCCCGACCTGCCCATTCCCATCGCCTCGGTCGAGAACGTCTACGTGCTTCCCGGGATTCCGGCCCTGTTTCAGATCGCGCTGGAACACCTGGCCAAGCTATTCCGAGGCGACCCTGTGTATCTCGAAGAAGTCGTCTGCAATCGCGACGAGGGAGAAATCGCCGGCTTTCTTCGCCGTGTGCAGGATGAGTTTCCGCAGGTCGCAATCGGCTCCTATCCGGGAACCGGTGACGATGACCGCAGCCAGGTGCGCATCACCATCGAAGGCCGCGAAGCGCAACGCGTGGCGGCGGCGGCGCAGAGGGTACGCTCCTTCGTCGCGTGAGTTGCCGCCGGGCAGAGCGCTTCGCCGCTTGTGGCCCGTCACGGCTGATTGGTAGAATACGAACTTATGGCCGGTGACTATACCACTGCCCTGAAAGCAGCACGCCCCGACCTCGATACCCTGCCGCAGGAAATCGACGTGCAGGTGGTCGTGCAGCATGCCGGGCGCCAGGAAATCGTGACGCTCCAGCGTCGGCGCACCATTTTCGGTCGCGGCGACGCCGACGTGGTCGTCGAAGATCCGACGATGAGCCGGAAGCACTTCCAGGTCGAAGTGGTGCGCGGCGGTGTCGTGCTGCACGATCTGGCAAGCGCCAACGGCACGATTTTCCGCGGTCGCTGGGTCACCGTGGCCAACATGAAAGACGGCGACAGTTTTCAGGCGGGCGACACACGTTTTCGCATCGTCATTCGCACCACGAACATGCTGCCCGCACGCCTGCTCGTCGTTACGGCGCTGGACGAAGAAGAAGCCGGCGCGCTTGCACGTCTGCTCGACAACGGGGTTTTTGCCGTTCGCTCGGTAAGCGCGGCCAATCTGCTCGAAACCTGCCGTCTCGAACTGCCGGAAATCGTCATGCTCGACGGTAACCCGCGCGACCTCGGCCTGCTCGAACAGCTCAAGAAAGTGGGGCGGCTCAAGGCAACCCAGGCCATCGCCCTGCTTTCGGCCGACGATGCCCACCTTTCCGAGAAGTTTCTCAGGGCAGGCGCCAACAAAGTACTCGAGCGCCCGGTATCAACCCAGACGCTGCAGACACTCATCGAAGATATCGCCGAGAACCCGTTGACGCTGAGCCTGGCTCTGCCGGCGACGATTCGAATCGGCGGCCAGGGTGAGTTTCAAACCCGTCTTGCCAGCCTGCACGCCCTGGGCGCACGCCTGCGCTTCGTTCCGGCACGCAAGCCCGAACCCGGCACCCCCGTGCATCTGAAACTGATGCTGCCGAACGAGTACGGCGTCGTTCAGATTCGCGGCGAGTGGGTTGGAAGCGCAGACGACGCCAGTACCGTTCGGTTTACGGCCTATGAAGGCAACGGGCAGGTCGTGGTCCGGCGCATGCTGCGCGATCTTGCCGATACCGCCCGTCGCTCGGCCCTCAGTCAATAAGCAAGCCCGTAAAGCCGCACACCGTCTTCGGCTCCCGTTTCGGCATCGCCGACCATCACCCTGTTGCCGTCTGCCTGAAACAGACTCCGGGCCATTGCCATGAGAAACGCGGTTTCTGCAGCATCAGGCAACCC
Organism: bacterium; assembly: GCA_041687475.1. Lineage (GTDB taxonomy): Bacteria > J088 > JAWLBW01 > JAWLBW01 > JAWLBW01 > JAWLBW01. The sequence continues at coordinate 51,181 of JAWLBW010000001.1, read as the reverse complement.
ACCGGCGCCCTCTACCGGAACGAGAAGCAGGGCGGGCCATGCATCGAGTTCGCCCGCCTGCTTCGGCCACGATTCCAGGCGGTCAGCGCCCAATTCGGCCAGGAGCTCTTTCCGTGAAGCCACCGGCTTCCACGTAACGAGAGAGAAAACGTCGGAAGACGGGTCGGCGAGAACCGTCACGTCGGCATCGCGGTCGACGAAGGCCCTGGGCCAGACAGACACGAGCCCCTCGCCCGGAAGAGGCAGCGCAACCAGGAGCAGAATAACAGCCAGCCCCGCGGCGGCGAGAATTCCCGCATGCAGGGGACGAAGCAGCTCTCGCAGGGGCGTCGTCGCGCTAAGTCTCTGGTGTATCCCATCGCTGAGATCGCGCGACAAGGCAGGAGCAGGTATCCGGCCGAGAAGCTTCACGGTTTGCCGGTAAGCTTCCCACTCACGGCGACAGCCCGCACAGCGCTGCAGATGAGCGGCAAGCGCGGGGCGAGAGGCGGCAGGGTCGTCCAGCTGCTCGAAAAAGATTTCCCGAACGGTTCGGCAATCCACTCCGACTCCTCCCTAAATGTGCCCTTCGAGGCTGTCGCGTAGCTCGAGGCGCGCCCGGTGAATCCGGCTCTTGACCGTACCCTCGGCAAGGTTGAGGATTCGCGCTATCTCATCATAGCGCAGGCCCTCCATGTCGCGAAGGACCAGTGCGACCCTGTGCTCGGGCCGCAACTGTGCGATTTTTGTCTGTACCAGCTGCTGCAACTCGAGGTTTTCATAAGCCGCCTCGAGATCGCAGGTTTCGTCGGCCACCTCGAACCTGATTTCGCCGTCGCCGGTTCGGCGAGGTTCATCGAGACTCTGGTTGGCGAAAAAGTGCCTGCGCTTCAGGTATTTAAGCTTATTGAGAGTGAGGTTCTTGGCAATCTGAAAGAGCCAGGTGCTGAACTTGGACTCGTACCGGAATCGCTTGAGGTTGCGATACAGCTTGACGAAGACGTCCTGCGTCAGCTCTTCGGCTTCATCAGGATCGCTCAGCATGCGATAGCAGAACTGATAGATACGGCTCTGGTACTTATGTATCAGGCGGTCGAACGCATACTGATCGCCCTCTCGCGCCCGCTCGACCAGCAGGGCATCTTCATCGGCTTCGCCGTTGCCGCTCGATTTCTGACCGTGCAGGCGTCCGATGCCCAGCAAAAGTGTCGAGACGACAATACCCCAGAACTCATAGAGTTCACCCAGCCCCGATTCAATCATTCGATGTCGCTACCCGTAGTCCTGTAAGGCCAGGGCGGGGTGCGAACGGCGCGAAACTCAGCGCAGAGCCACTCTCGGCGTCGCTTTATCCTGTTCACTTGCCTCGAAGTAGGCTTCGGGCTCGAACTTGAAGAGGGCGGCCACGAAGTTCGAGGGAACAACCTCACGCATGTTCGTGTAATCGCGCACCGCGTTGTTGTATTGCACCCGTACGCCTGCAATGAGGTTTTCCGTGGTCGAGAGTTCGGCCGTCAGTTGCTGCACGTTCTGATGGCTCTTGAGTTCGGGATACCGTTCTACCACCGCAAGCAGACTTCCGAGGGCCTGGGTCACCAACGAATCGGCTTGCGCCTTTTCGCCCGGGTTCCGGGCCTGCACCGCCTTGCCGCGCGCTTCGATGACCTGCGTAAGCGTGTCCTGCTCGAATGACATGACGTCGCGAACGGCGTTGACCAGATTGGGAATCAGGTCGTAGCGTCGCTTGAGCTGCACATCAATCTGACGCCAGAGATTCCGCACCTGATTCCGAGCTGCCACCAGGCGGTTGTACATGACAACCACGGCGATGACACCGAAAGCGATGATTGCGAGCATGACCCATTCCATCGGTCGTCTCCTGCGGGTTTCCCCACCTAAGTGCATTATAGGGTACTGACGAGTGACGATGACCCCATTGCGCTCATGGCCGCCCGGCCCCCTTGCACCTGCCCGCCGGGCAGCCGGGCCCGATTGCCCGAGGTATCGTCTCTGCAGGTGAATTCTACCCGCTTGCGGGGCGGAATACAACAGCCTTCATCGGCATCGCCGTCGAGGTTTCGGCGATTCCGGTTGACAAAGGGAAAGGCAGAGACTATGTTGTTCTATCTTTCGTCAGGGCAGATTGCAGGATAATGTCGAACCCCAAAAAAATATTGCTGGTCGAAGACGACCCGGACGTGCGCGAATTTCTGCGGGCCACCCTCGAGAGTGAGCAATACGACGTGCTTACGGCCGCCAACGGCATCAAGCTCATCTCGCGCATACGCGTCGACCGTCCCGACCTGATTCTGCTCGACATCATGCTGCCCTGGGTCGACGGCTACGAACTCTGCAAGGCCATCAAGGCGCACCCCGAATATCGTCGCATACCCGTCGTTTTCGTATCCGTACGCAACAGTCCGGAAGAAATTGAGGCGGGACTCGCCTGCGGCGCCAACGACTACGTAACCAAGCCCATCGACATCGATCAGTTCCTTGCTACGATTCGGCGCCACCTTGCCGAGGCCGAGCCGGCTTCGAACTGACCCGCTCGGGTTTCACCCGCTCCTGCTTTCGGCTATACTCTCGTCGATGGCTTTTACAATCGATTTATCGGGTAAGACGGCGCTTGTTACCGGGGCCAGCCGCGGTCTCGGAAAAAGCATGGCCCTTTCCCTTGCCGAAGCGGGCGCCCGCCTTTTTCTTGTCGCCCGGAGCAGCGAGGGGCTCGAGGAAACGGCCCGGGAAATACGCGCACGGGGTAGCACCGCCGAATTTGTGACCGGAGACGTCGCCGATACGTCTTTTCCTGAGAAGGCGGTTTCAGCCTGTCTTCAAGCCTTCGGGGCCCTGGACGTTCTCGTCAATAATGCGGGAATTGCGGTAACCGCACCCTCGCATGAAATGCCTCTTACAGAATGGGAACGCACCCTCGGAGTCAATCTGACGGCTCCGTTCCTTTTCAGCCAGGCGGCATTCAAGCCGATGCGCCAGGCAGGCAGGGGCAAGATCATTCAGGTCGCCTCGATGTTCGGAACCGTGGGCGAGCCCGGACTCGCCGCCTACTGTGCCACCAAAGGCGGCCTGATTCAACTCACCCGTACCTTGGCAATTGAATGGGCCAGGTATAACATTCAGGTAAACGCCATCGCACCAGGCTACTTTGAAACCGAGATGACGGCAGAGGGTCGGGAAAGCGAAGCCGTTTCAACGGCGATGCTGCGAAAGATTCCGGCCAGAAGGTTCGGGCGCGACGCGGAACTCGGCCCTCTTGCAGTTTACCTCGCCTCGCAGGCAAGCGACTACATGACCGGTGAAGTCCTGCTCATCGACGGCGGCCAGACGGCAAGGTAAGAACAGGGGAGGTTAGGAATGGGATACGCGTTGAAAACCGGAGAACGGCTTCTCTCACAGAACCTCATTACCGATGATGTTCTTCAACAGGCCCTTGCCCGTCAGCGCGAAATCGGCGGACGCCTTGGAACCCACCTGTTCGACATGGGTGTGATCAGCCGCTATACGCTGGCAAACCTTCTGAATCGCGCTCATGGCTTGCCCCTGCTGCGCATGGGTGAGGAAATCAACGCCCGACTCAACGTAGTCGCCATGTTTCCCCGTCAGTTTGCCCTGCAGAAGAACATCGTGCCCATAGCGGCGTCTCCCAAGCGGCTTCTGATCGGCGCGATGGACCTTCCTCAGGCCTCAACCGTCAGCGACGTTGCCGACCTGATGCGCAAGGAAGTCATTGTGCGCATTCTTCCCGAGTCGCTGTATCACCAGTATCGCCGCGATCTTCTGCAGGTTCCGACCGACTTCTTCTCGAACCATGTCGACCCCTCCAAGGTCGAGGAACGGCCTTTTCTTGAAGGGTTCAAGGATGAGGTCGGCCGCGACCTGATTCTCTTCACCGCCGGAGGCATCACCCTCGCGTACGTGCGTCGGCGCAAGGGCTCGAGTGCCGAACGTCTCGGCGACATGCTGATCGAAGATGGCCTGGTCACCCAGGCCGAGATCGAAAACGCCCGGGCGAAGCACCCTCGCATGCATGTAGGCGAAGCGCTGATGGAAGACAACCTTATCGACGCGAGAACGGTGTCGCGTTACCTCAGCCGTCATGCACAGTGCGCGACTGTTGATCCGTATCACCCGATCGCGGTTTCACCGGACATTCTGAAGCTGATTCTTCCGGGCACGGCGCGTAAACTGCTCATTCTTCCGCTGGCGATTCACGAAGGCAACCTGCTCGTACTCACGGCCGACCCGGAAAACAGGCTCGTCTCCCAGGTCGCGGGCAGGGAAAGCGGCTACAACATCATGCCTATTGTGAGCCCCCGCGCCATCGTGCGTACCCTCATCGAGCGTCATTACCCGATGAAGGCCGCCGTTCAAGCCTGAAAATCCGGCCCCGGGCTATCCCGGCGGCCGGATTGACTCCGAGTCGAAAGGCAAGGCCTCAAGCAGCCCTGCGCAGCCCCGTGGTCTGCGTGAACCACGCAACCGTGCGGGCAATGCCTTCTTTGACATCAATGGAAGGCCGGTAGCCCAACCTTTCGCGGGCCTTGTCGATCGAAGCCAGGGAGTCTCGAACGTCGCCCGGGCGCGGCTCGCCGAAGGTGGCCGAGATGCGAACGCCGGTTTCAACCTGAAGCATTTCGAGCAAGTGGTTCAATGACACCCGCTTTCCGCATGCGACGTTGAATACCTCTCCGCCAACCCCTTCGGCTTCGGCCGCCCGCAGGTTGGCCTGGACGGCATTTTCGATAAAGGTGAAATCACGCGTCTGGTTTCCGTCGCCGAAGATGACGGGTGAGTGCCCCGACAGCAGAGCTTCGAGAAAACGCGGAATTACGGCGGCATAAGGCGATTCCGGATCTTGTCTCGGCCCGAAGATGTTGAAGTAGCGCAGGCAGACTGTTTCCAGACCGTGCACATGATAATAGGACTGGCAGTAGAGTTCGCCCGTAAGCTTGGCGGCCACATAGGGCGAGCGGGGCCGGGGCGGCATGGTTTCGATTTTCGGAAGCGTGGGCGTGTCGCCGTAGGCCGACGAGCTGGCTGCATAGACGAAACGCCGTACCCCGGCCTGCGTTGCGGCCTGCAGCATCTGCAGCGTGCCGGTGGCATTGGCCTGGTGCGAAGCCACGGGTTGCTGAATGGACCGAGGTACCGAGGGCAGAGCCGCCTGGTGAAACACCACCTCGACTCCCTTAGCCGCCGCACGTGCCGCGCTTTCATCGGAAACGTCGCCTGTCAGCAATTCAATGTCCTTGAGGAAAGGCCGCAGGTTCTCGACACGACCGCTGGAGAAGTTGTCGACCACCCTGACCCGCTTTCCTTCCTTCAGGAGCGCCTCTACCAGATGCGAGCCTATGAATCCCGCCCCGCCTGTTACCAGATGCATGCTTCCTCCAAAGTCTTATCTTCAGCCAGCTTAAAACGACGCCCCGTCATCGGTCAAGTTATTGACGAAACGGCAAGCCGGGCGTAAGCTGGAGAGTGTGTGGCTGCCTTATGGGTGGCCGCCGGGTTAGTCTCTGGGGGGGATTCATGACTTTCAGCCGTAGCATTTTCATTCTGGCCGTTCTTGCCGTTCTCCTGAGCCTTGGAGCCCGTATTCCCGACAGCGCCCGCGCCGAGCCGCACTCTGCGGGCGTCACGTCGACGAGCGATCCTGAAACGGCCGGGCTGGAGAATGTCAGGGTCAGTTCCGAGCTGGGCGAGAGCGTGAAGAAACGAGACTCGCATCCCAGACTCGAAAACGTCGAAGAGCGCATGCATGCCCTGCAGGGCCAGATTCAGGATTTGAAGAGCCGAATTCTGACCCTGGGAGAAGACATCTCTCAGGGTTTCGTCACGGGCACCAAACTTCTGATCGTGCACGACAACCAACTCGGCGGCGCCTTCGAAATCGAAAGCATCGAATACAAGCTTGACGGCTTTACCGTATACACGAACAACGACCCCAAGCGTATCGGCGCCAACCCACAGTTCGTCGTTTTCGATGCGAGCGTGCTACCCGGTAACCATACCATTGACGCCATCTACACCCTCAGGGCCACCGGTTACGGCGTCTTCACCTATATGGAACAGTACTCTTTCGACATGCGAAGCCAGTATCACTTTTCGACGCCCCGCGGAAAAGCGGTCGAACTGAGCGTCGAAGCCGTCGATCAGGGCGGAAGCAAGAACCTGCGGGAACGCCCCGTTCTCAGGTTTGCGGTGCAGTGACCCATGTGGAGATGCAGCATGTCGCGAAGGCAAAGAGTGACATACTTTCTGGCTGCCGTCGCCATCTCACTGGCTGGAGTACTCGTGTTCCCGGGGCACACGAAGGCTGCTCCGCCACCATATTACGGCGATGACCAGATTCGTCTTGCGCGAAGCTACCTCGCCGGCGGAGAACCCGTGCAGGCCATCGCGCCGCTGCTGAACGTGTTGCGGGAATCTACCTACGCCGGAACGGCCACCGGAGAAACTGCCCGCTGGACGCTTGCGCAGGCCTACCTCGAAAGCGGCCTTTACGGCAGCGCCCGAAGACTGCTCGAAGACCTGTCGCTCGCAAGTGGCCCCCTCAGGCTCCAGGCCCTGGCGGCACTGACGAGGCTCGAACTGCGCACCGGAAGAATCGAACCGGCATTCGAAGCGTTGGCTGCGTATCGCAGGCAGGCCACCGACGAAACGGAGCGCTCCCTTCTTCTGGAGGCAGCCCGTACCGCTTTTTCCCACGGTGCGACGGAACATGCCCAGACCGTATTCGCCGAGCTGGCCAGCGCCGATGCCGATGCCGAAGCCGAATACTTCCTGGGCGTTTTAGCCCTGCTCGACGGATCGGCGCAAGCCGCCGCAGACCGTTTCACGACGGTTACCCAAAAAACCGCACCCAATTCAGACCTCTTCGACCTTTCGGTATTGGCTCTGGGCAGGCTGTATTTCAAAGCGGGCGATTACGCTCAGGCCCATGCGTGGTACTCGACTCTTGAAGAAAAATCTCCCTACTACGATCGTGCGCTTTACGAAGGAGCATGGGTCGAACTGGCACGCGGCGAGACGGAAAGAGCCCAGACACAACTACTGCGGCTCGCGCTCGACAGACCGCTCAGCCGACTTCTGCCGAAGGCACGCCTTCTGTATGGGTACCTTCTGCTCGAGGGTGAAGCCTTCACCCAGGCACAACAGAGATTCGCGTCCTACATCGCCCACTACGGAGCCGTGAACGACCGCATTGTCGATCTGCAGGCCCACGAACGGCCGGCCGAAATCTACGACATGCTGCTCGACAACCTCACGGGAGACTTTTCGGAAGAGGCACGGCAGGACATCGAACTGCTGGCCTGGCTGCGTGAGCAGCCGCAGGTTCAGGAAGCCGACAGACTCGTTCGCGGCATGGACAACCTGAACCGGCAGCTCTTCGACGTTATGACGACATTGCACGCCGTGCAGCTCCTTGCCGAAAACACCTGGGGTGAGCCGAAGAGCGCGCAACGTCTACTGGCGCGTCAGCAAGAGCTTTCCCGCTCGGTGTCCGGCATGGAGAGCGAATTGGTGCGCACCGCCAAACGGCTCGGAGCAAGGCTGGGCGGTCGCGATGCACTGCGATTCCAGGAGGCATTGACCTTGTTGTCCGACCTCGACATCCAGCGAGCCGAGCTGGCGCATCTGGGCGAGAAAACGACCGAGAAGCGGCGCGACCTGATCCATCTTCTGCAATACGCCGAAGGAAGTCGATACATGCAGGCCCTGACCATGGAAACCGGCCGTTCCGGTCGAGACGGCATGCCTGCCGCCGATGCCGTCAATGCCATATTCTCACAGATGGACAGCAACGAAGTGCGAATCAACGATGCTCGGCGCGCGCTGGCGGGTAGTTCGATGCAGGTAATCGGCACCCTGCTCGATGTTCTCGAACAGGCGTACAGCCGGGCCCAAATAGCCGGTCTGCGTAAACTGCACAACCAGCTGCAGAGTGCGCACTATGAGTTGGGAGCGGTCCGGGCCACTCTCGAGACCCGGCGTCGTGCATCGGCCGAGCAGATGCGCCCGCATGTCGTCAGAATGTATGCCGAACTGCAGGAAATGCGTGGGCAGGCCGCCACGCTCTCCGTCGATGCGCAGGAACTTCGAGGCGAAATGACTCTGGCCGCCGCGCTCGCCATCAACGATGCGGTCGGTAGTCTTGTGGCCGACGCCAAACTCGGCAGCGTAGACGTAGCCTGGAAGGCACGCGAACAGTCGGTCGAGCGGGTAAGGGCCCTCTCGGCACTCGAGCAGAATGACCTGGAGGCGATTGGCGAGACACACCGTGAGCTTCAGGCCGCCATACGGAGTCCTGCTTCCGTTTCGGGCGAAACGGAAGCGCCGTCTCGACTGCAACCCCGCATCGAGGCCGCCGATCGACGCGCATCGGCACAGGCGCAGGCCCTGTCGGAACAGCGCATTTTTCAGGCCCGCCTGAACCGACATCTCCGGAATGCACTGGAGATGGACCGCGACATGGCCAGGCACGACGCAACCGCCCTCCGTTTTTACGCGCCTGCAGATGCACCCTGGGGCAATCTCACGGGAGCGCGGATAACGGTAGACCACCGCCCCCTCACAGTAGAGCGAGGGGTCGCAGAGGCGACGTTCCTCCAACCTGGTCCACACACGGTCAACATTCTACTCGTCTTCGACGACGGAGCCGAAGAAGTGCGGGTGGCCGGGTCGTTGTATTACGAATTCGTACGTGGTCGCCGCTATCGGCTGGACCTGAAAACCGATGACCAGGGGGCGCCGGCATTCGGTATCGCAGTCGAGGGAGGAAAGCAATGATCGTGCGCCGTGTCTTCTTGAGCGTAGCGATTTTCCTGGCATCTCCGCCACTACGGCTCGCCGCCTACGAACCTTCGGCACGGATTTCGTACGATGAAACCGAGCTCAGATTGCTGCTTACCGAGCGTAACCTTGATGCGGCCGAGAAGCAGATTGGCGCAGTTCTGACGAAGCAACACACGCAAAGCCGCAACGCGATAGAAAAGCGCTATGAGGCACTAAGGGTACCGCTGGAAACGGAAACCGCGAAGCAGCGCCGGGTGGCCGAGGCACGCCTCGAAAGCTTCGTCTCCAATCACGCAGACTCACCCCAGGTTTCTGAAGCCTTGTTGCGCCTCGCGGTGCTTCAAATGGAGTCTGCCGATCAACATTACGCCGAGCAGATGAATCGTTACCTGGCCCTTCCCGATGAAACGGAGAAGAGGCAGCCCCGCAAGAACTACGGCACTGCCCTCGCCACCCTTGAGCGCTTGCTAGCCGGAAAGGGCGGTGCAGACAACCGCGCGATTGCATGGTACCTGAAGGGCTACGCACTACAGGAAATGGGCGAGGAACGAAGAGCCGTACTCGCTTTCGAAGAGCTCCTGGCCGAGTCGGCAGAAAGCAGGCTGCGAGCAGAAATTCTCGTTCGAATCGGCGACTATCACTTCGACCGACACCGGATTGCCTCTGCCGCGCGTTTCTATGAAGCCGCCCTTGCCGAAGAGGGCCCCTGGATGGATCGCGCCATCTACAAGCTGGCCTGGTCTCTCTATCGCCAGAACGCTTATGCAGAGGCAATTTCGACCTTTACCCGGCTGGCCGACATGGGCCGTGAACGCCCCGATCTGTTGAACGAGGCCATGCAGTACCTTGCCATCAGCTACGTTGAAGGCATGGGGTTATCCCAGGCTCTTGAAGATATGGAAAATCGGGGGCAGCGGTCCTACGACGACAGGCTGCTGCGACGCATAGCCGACATTTTCTACGAGAGCACCGACTTCATGTCGGCGGTAAGCGCCTACACCGTTGCACAAGCACGGTGGCCCGAAGCCCCCGAAAACCTACGTGCTGCAGGCCGCAAGGTTCAATCGCTTCATCAGATGCGGGAAAAGGTAACGGCCGTCAATGAACGCCGACGGCTTGCCACGCAGTTCCTTCCGGGCTCGGCCTGGTACGCTGCCAATGCCACCCGGGCGACCCTGCGTGAAAAAGCCGATGCACTGGTCGAGCGCTATCTGTTCGAGTACTCGACCTTTCATCACGAGCAATGGGGTGATGGAAACGATGCCAGCCGCAAGCCCGCCGAAGAGGGTTACCGGCTGTATCTGGCACACTTTCCCGAGCACGCCCGGGCAGGTCAGATCAATTTCTATCTGGCCGAACTTCTGTATGATCGCAAAGCCTACGCCGATGCCCTGAGCCACTATACACTGGTCGCACGAACGGCCCCCGACCCGACGACCGGTATCGCGCACACCGCCGCCTACAACTCGGTCCTTGCAGCCCGGCGGCTCTACGAGCAGAACCCGACCAACATCGACCGACTGGTCGAAGTCAGTCGACAGTATGCCGACTTGCTGCCGACGGATGAGAATACGCCACGGGTGCTCTATCACGCAGGGCACGAGCTTTGCAGGCAAGGTCTGGAGGACGCCTGTCGCGGCAGCCTGTCGGCCATGATCGAATCGTACCCTTATTCGCCCCTCGTGCTCGATGCCATCCGAACGGTCATTGACTCTTATGCGAAGGAAGAACGCTACGGAGATCTCGCCGATTGGGCCGACCGGCTTCTCGAAAGGGGTCTACCCGCCGACAAGGTCGCCCGGCGATACGTGCTTGACATGGTGGGTGGCGCCATGTTCAGGGAAGCGCATGCCAAGGACAGACTGGGCGACGCCGAGGAAGCAGCAACCAGGTACCTTGCCGTTTACCGACGGTATCCTGCGACACCCGCCGGCGTGGCGGCTCTGTTCAACGCAGCCTATAACTACGAAAAGGCCGGTCACACGATCAAGGCACTCGATTTGTACGCGTCAATACTGGAACGACACGGCAAGGAAAAATTCGCTTCCCGCGCCGCCTTTCGCCGCGGGCATATTCTGCAGAACGCACTCGATCACCGGCGCGCCATCGCGGCCTACGCTCTCGTCGTAGAAAAGTATCCGCGTTCCGAAGAGGCGGCAGACGCCCTCTTCAACGTGGCCTCGCTGAGCGGTCTGATCGGAGAACACAGGCAAGCGGCCAGGTTTTTCGAACAGCATTGGAACAACTACGGAAGGTCGGCGACCGAGGCCAGCGACACCCTGCTTCGTGCCGCCGTGCAGTGGGAAGCGGCCGGAGAAACCGCTCAGGCGGTCGAGCGCTATAAATCGTTCGCTGCCAGTCGCTCAGACGACAAAAAGGCCCCCTTTGCAGCCTACAGCGCGGCCATGCTGGTAAAGGGGGGCGAACAAAAGCGGCTTCTACAGCAGGCGGTCGCTCTTGAAAACCGGCTGCGTGATCAGGGCGAACCCGACCTCTGGACGGCGGGGGCTGCCCGCTTCGCTCTTGCCGAACTCGAGCGTGAGCGATACCGCGCCATCGTGCTCCCACGCAATATGGACCGTCTGGCGAGCATTCTCGAGAACAAGGCCACACGTCTCAAGAATCTACAGGCGTCGTATACGCGTGTCGTAGAGGCCGGTCACCCACACTGGGCCGTCGCGGCGCTTTTCCGTATAGGCGAGGCGTACGCCCACTTTGCCGAGTCGCTCTTTTCGGCCCCCACGCCAGACGGCCTGAGTTCCGAGGAAGCCGAAATCTACAAATTCGAACTTGAAGAAAAGGCGCTGCCCGTCGAGGACAAAGCTTTCGAAGCCTGGAACCTCGCCCTTGAACGGGCCGGCGACCTCAAGATGGAAAACGAGTGGACAGGCCGCATCAGAGCGGCCCTCAGTACCCAACCCAGCCGCGTACGCCTGCTTACCGACGGACTGTCGCCACATCTGTTGGCTGCAAAAGACAAGGGTCACGAGCCGGTGCCCATGATTGCGGCAGTACGCACAAGCTCGGAAGAGGTTGCCGCCGACGGCCTCGACGGAAACATGGTCGGCACCAAACGCCTGCGCGGCCTTCTCGGAAAGGTCCTTCGCGAGCAGCATACCTTCTTTCATGACGACGATCTGGTATTTCGCACGGCAGAAGGCAGGGAGGCGCTCCAGTGAAAAAACTCATAGTCCTCTGTCTGGCGGCAGCCGGCTGCGCCACCTCATCGCCCTCGCGAAAGCTCGATGTTGCCGAAGTCACAAAGCCGGCGCCGGAAGCACCCGTTGCCATGGAGAACCATGCCGACGCGGTGACGCGGGCGACCGGTCCTGAAAGCGAGAGGACAAACCTTTACGCCGAAGCCCTACGCGGCCTCGACGATACCGACGTGCACGAGAAGGCAAGGCACCTGATCGAACGCCTGGGCCGGGTGCCCGATGATGTCGAACTGCGGGTCGAGTTGGGGCGCCTGCTGCTGAATCACGGCTACCCGGCGCTTGCCATCGCCCCCGTGCGCGATGCCCTGTTTCTACGACCGGGCCACCCTGCGGCCGTGGCCGTCCTGGCCGATGCCCTGATTCGGTCGGGTCGTGCAGACGAAGCGGCTAAACTCGCCGTCCAACTCGTCGACGACCGACCATCCGACGCCAGCCGGTGGGTGTTTCTCGCCGAGGTATCCCGTCGCGCCGACGACTTCGACAAGGCGCTCGAGTCGGCGAGCCGCGCGCTGCTGCTCGATCAACGCCAGGATGAGGCCCGCCTGGTCGTTGCCCGCGTGCACGCACAACAGGGCAACACCACCCTCGCCGAAGAGTTGCTGACCACCCTTACCGATTCGCCCACCGTAGATAAGGGGGTTGTCTTCTGGCAACTGGCTCGACTGGCTTTGGAGAAAGAGGAATGGGCGCTTGCCCTTGAACACCTGAATGAATCGCTCGAAATGCGTTCGACGTTCGCACCTGCCCTCAACGATAGAGGTTACGTATTTGCCGTGCTGCAACGCTGGGACGAAGCCGAAACAGATTTCCGTTCGGCCGCTGCCAGCGCCCCTCGCCTCGGCGAAGCCCATCTCAACCTGGCGAACTTACTCATTGACCGCGATCTCGCGTCGCAGGCATTGCCGTCACTCAAGGAGGCAGCCGCTTCCGGCGTCGAGGAGCCCGCGTATGCCCTCGCAGCCGGAAGGTACTACGCCCTGGATGCCTCGACCTCTACGGGAAGGGCCAGAGCATTGGCCTATCTCGAGAAAGCGCTCGATTTATTGACGCATGGAAAACGCGGTGAGGTGCAACGGGCCATCGAAAAGCTGAAATCACTGCCGGCACCCATCGAGACAGGCGGCTCGATTCCCGTGACCGACGTTGAAACGGAAAGTGGCGACTCGGCTGCTGGCAACAACGACGGAGCCGGCGAACAGGCAGACTCCGACCATATTCGACCCGCGCCCGAATCACCTCCGGCTTCCGCGCCTGCAGACGACGAGCGCAACGGCTCTTCTCGACGGGAACAACCCAGTGAACTCGAACGTTATCTACCATCGGTGAAGTAATCATGCGTCTATCCATTTTCCTGGGACTGGCAGTGGCATTTTTGTCGCTCCTCGGCATTACGGCGGCCGCAGAGACCATACGTATGGATCAGTTGGCCGTCGAGGGTGAGATTCACAAGCCCGAGGTCATGTTCATCCTGGAGCGAAGTCAGAAAGGGCCACCGACACCCGGCGTAGAACGCCTGCGCTCGCCCCTGCTCGACGAGATTGTGAAAGACGCCGTAAAGCTGGCAGAACGCGACACCCGGTCGACGGCGCAGTGACACAGGCGCGGTGGTTGTGCAAGAGGGTTCCAGGTCTGCAGAGACGGGCCGTTGACCGTTTGCTTCCGGGTTCCTAGGCTGGAGATAGACGCTTTTGTCTTTGGGGTGACTTATGACACGGATGCTTATGTTTATACTGGCCGCAAGCCTTGCGCCCGGTGTCGCGCACGCGCACGAACTCGGGTTCACGCACGCGCACCCGAACCAGGCCCAGGCGGCCATTGGTGGGGTCGAAACCCTGATGAGCCAGATCCTGGCGGGTCGGATCCAGGAGGTAGAAACACAGTACCTCGACAATATCGCCGGCCATATCGAGTCCATGACGCGGCTGCGTACCGACGCCCGCCGACGCAATGATTCCCTTGCCGCTTCGTGCGTCGAGCAGAAGCTCGTTCCGGCGCAGAATCTTCGCAATGCGGCCAGTCAGGCCGCCAAGCGGCTGTCTTCGATTCCCACGGGCGATATCGAGTCGCTGAACATCGAGGCCAAAACCCTGTCGGCGGCGACCGAACGCGTACGCGATCTCGCTACCCAGGCCCGCGCCTGTGTGCGCATCAATTCGGGACAACTGGTCTCGGAAAAGAATCTCGACGGCGACATCGAACCGGGTGAAACGGTAGAGCCGAAGGACAAACCGGCCGATCATATCGTGCCGAAAAAGCCGGCGACGCCGGTGCGCTAAGCGCACCGGCTCGCTTCGGCGGGTCACTTACTTGTTTGGGGGGAACATCGTGAGCAGGATCATCACTGCAGCCGCGGCAGGCGCGCTGTTAGCAGCGCTTATTCCGGGCGCGAGCCAGGCGGCCGACGGCCCGGCACGGCTTCAGGCCGGACCTGTCGAGGTAAGGCCATCGGTCACGTTTTCGGCCATCTACGACGACAACGTATTCAAGGTAAACGACTCGGGCAGCTTCAGCGTCGACCCCGTAGAAGACATCTACTTCACGCTGAACCCACAGCTCAACCTGCGCCTGCCTTTCGGTACGAACAGTCATGCGTCAGCCGGCTATGCATGGCAGGGCGTCAAATACACCGGTGGTTTCGATGGCAACATCGATACCACCATCTGGGATACCTTCAACAACCACGAAGTATTCGGCGAGTTCAGCCTCCGGCTCAACAACGGTTTCGGTATTGGCCTGCGCGACGATCTGGTGCGAAAAAACCTCTTCGTAACGGCCACCGAGCTCACCTTCGACGAGCAGGCCGACCTCCGACCCATCGGGTTGGTTCACAACGAATTCAAACCGACCCTCGTCTATAACCTGGAAGACAGCAACCTGCAGTTCGACGCCGGCTACATACTCAGCAGCGAGCGTTTTTCGGCCCAGACCTATACGTATCTCGACAAGAACATTCATGCCCCTCGCGGGCGCATTTCGTATCGCTTCTTTCCCAAAACGGCTGCTTTTGTCGAGGGTGAAGGCTACTTCGTTCGTTATCTCGATTCGGAAGCCGCCTCGACCATTCAGAAGAATGACGCCGACGGGTGGAAAGCCTGGCTGGGCGCTCAGGGTGCGGTAACGAGCCGCATGACGGCCATTCTCGCCCTGGGGTGGGGCCGCCTCGATTACGAGAACTCAGCCGCCCGCGCCAGCACCTGGCTGGGCAAGCTGGAGTTCAACGAAAAATTCAGTGAACGCACGCGCCTCACCGTCGGCGGCGCCCGTGAACTCTACGATTCATACAGCACAAGCTACTATGTTTCCAACCGGGGCTACGCCGAATTCTGGCACGCCTTCACCCCCATCGTGGCTGCGGCGGTAGGCGGCAATGTCTTCAGCAACCGCTATTCCGAGCCGTATGCGCGTACCGACTGGGGGTTTCTCGCTTCGGTAAAGGGAGAGTTCCGGCCCCTAAGCGAAGACTGGCTCAAGGTAAACCTCGGGTACAACCGCGAGCAGCGCGAGAGTGATTTCGACTGGTTCAGCTACGAAACCAATCAGGTCTTTCTTGAAGTGGAGGCAATGCTCTGATGCGACTGATAGCGCTTACCTGCAGCCTGATTGCCTTGATGCTGTTGCCGTCGATTTCCGAGGCGGCAGACGAATACCGGGTCGGAGCACGAGACGTGCTCGAAATTCGCGTATTCGATGAAGAAGACCTGAGCAAGGAAGCGGTCGTTCACGAAAACGGCACCATCGGGTTTCCTCTAATCGGGGCCGTAGCGGTCACGGGACATACGTCGGCCGAAATCGAGCAGTTGATTCGCACGCGGTTGGCCGAGCGCTATCTCGTCGACCCGCAGGTGTTCGTTCAGGTCAAGGAATACCGCAGCCGGAAGGCCGTGGTACTCGGCATGGTGAAGGAACCCGGGCCCTACTCGCTAAGCGGTAGAACCACGGTGCTCGATCTGGTTTCGCAGGCCGGTGGCGTTCTCGAGAACGCGGCCCGGAGCCTTGTTCTCGTGCGGGGCGGAAATCGCACCTCGGGTCCCCCGGCCATCACCAGTGAAACCGAACCTGTGCTCATTGACGCCCACCGACTTCTGCGCTTCGGAGAAGCGACCCTGAATCTCGTCGTGGGCGACGGCGACATTCTGTTCGTTCCGCGCTCCGACGGCGTCTACGTGTACGGCGAGGTGAAAAAACCGGGGGTCGTTCCCTACCGCGAGGGCCTGACCGTTCTTCAGGCGGTCAGTCTGGCAGAAGGTCTCACCAACAAGGCCAACGACGGCAAGGTTCAGGTAATACGCTCGCAGAACGGCAAAGAGCGCAAGATGCGTATCAATCTGGGCAAGGTCGTCGACAACAAGGAAAGCGACCTGCGCCTGCAGCCCGAAGATATCGTCGTAGTTCCGCAAAGCTTCTTCTGACAGGGGGTAACGGTGGGCCAGGAAGGAACACAGCAGAACGCATTTCATCTCAAGGACCTCTGGGAGGTCATTCGCAAGCGACGCTGGGTCGTTGCCACCTTCTTCGTCGTTCTGGTTACGGTCGTACTCATCGGTACCCTGAGCCAGACGCCGATCTATCGTGCGACGACGACCATCGCCATTCTGCCCGATACGCCGAAGGTACTGAACTTTCAGTCCATCGACGATTTCGGTTCGGGCAACTACTACATGTACCAGGACTACTACAACACCCAGAACCGCATTATCCAGAGCAACCACATCGCACGCCGGGTTATCGATCGGCTCGGGCTCAAGCAGGAAGGCAAGGAGGGTAAGGAGGTCACCATGACTCCGGGCTACTTCCTTGCGCACCTGGAGGTCACACCAATCAAGGAAAGCCAGCTGGTCAAGATTTCCTACAATCATCCGGATCCTGCCGAAGCCACCCGGGTGGCCAACGCAATTGCCGAAGTATATATCGAAGATAACCTCGAACAGCGCCTGAGTCTTACCAAGCAGGCGGTTGACTGGCTGAGCGAGCGATTGGCCGAATTGAAAAACCAGGTCGTCGAAAGCGAGCAGAAGATGTTCGAGTTCAAGAACAAGAACAGGCTTGTGGGGCTCGACGACAAGCAGAACCTGATGCTGCAGAAGCTGGTCGATCTGAACACCGCCTATTCACGCGCCCGGGCCGAACGCATCGAGGTAGAAGCACGCTGGAAGCGCCTTGACCGCCTCGTGCGGGCGGGTACCGACCGAGAGGCACTGGTCGAGGTTCTTTCGAGCCAGCTCGTGCAGAATCTCAAGCAGCAACTCATCGACATGCAACGCGAACACAGCCAGCTTTCGGCCCGTTACCTGCCCGAGCATCCGAAAATGCGCCGACTGCACGACCAGATTTCCTTCGTGAATCAGCGCATCGAGGGCGAGATAACCAAGATTCTGGAAGCGGCCCGTACCGAGTACGTGCTCAAGCGTGCCGAAGAAAACTCGCTGGGCGCCGAGCTCGAAACCGCCAAACAGGAAGCCCTCGAGTTGCACAAGAAATTCATCAGCCACATGGCCATTCAACAAGATGCCGAAAAAAACCAGCAGCTGTACGACATTCTGCTCGGTCGGCTGAAGGAGGCCGATCTCACAAGCTCGCTGCGCGCCAACAACCTGCGCATCATCGACAGCGCGCTCGAACCCAGCCGGCCCGTGAAGCCGCGGGTGCAGGTCAACATGGCCCTGGCCGTTCTCGTGGGACTCGTCGGAGGTATCGGCCTTGCCTTCTTCTTCGAGTACGTCGACAACACGATCAAGACTACCGAAGATATCGAACGTCACGTTCAGCTGCCGCTACTCGGCGTCATTCCGGACATGGCCGACGCTAACGAAGAATCGACCGACCGTGACCTGTTCGTGCACACTCACCCAAAGAGCACGATCGCCGAAAGCTGCCGTTCGATCCGTACGAACCTCATGTTCCTGGGGGCTGAAAAACCGCTGCACTCCTTCATCGTCACGAGTGCGACCCCGCTCGAGGGCAAATCGACGACCACCTGCAACCTGGGTATCACCCTGGCCCAGGCCGGACAGCGCGTGGTCCTGGTCGACGCCGATCTGCGCCGAAGCAGGCTGCACAAGACCTTCGGCCTTCGTAACGACGCAGGCTTCTCGACGCTTCTTCTGGGTTCGAACGACGTCGCATCGGTCATGCTGCCCACCGACATACCCAATCTGTGGGTCATTCCCAGCGGTCCATTGCCGCCGAATCCCAGCGAACTGTTGACGAGCGCCCGCATGGACGAAGTGCTCAAGATGCTCGAACAGGAATTCGATCGGGTGGTCTTCGACAGTCCCCCGGTGATTCCGGTGACCGATGCCATCGTACTCGGCCGAAAGGTAGACGGCGTACTATACGTGGTCAAGTCCGGCAAGGTCAGCCGCGACCTGGTGGCCGAAGCCCGGCGGCGTCTGGTCGAGGTCGACACCAATGTGCTGGGCGTCGTTCTGAACGGCCTCGACGTCACCGACGGGGCATATGCCTACCAGTACCAGTACTATTATGGTTCCGACGACGAGGAGCCTGCGGCGTGAAAACGCGCGCCGTCGATTCGGGGCCGCCATCAGGGCGGCCCTTTTTTGTTTGCCGAGCCGAGAAATGACCGTTTGCGCAGGCTCTGCCGTCTTGCGTGGGGCCACCCGGCTACGCCCCGCAAAGAGTCGGGGCCGGAATTACGCGCAATCGAATGGGCTATGGCTATCTTCCGGGAGGTTGCGCGCGAACGAGTACGTGGGCGGCCTTGAAGGCGTATAGCGTACGATAGGTTGCGTATGCCCGGAAAGGCGAGGCCGCGGCAATCTGTTCGATGCTTCGCTTGCCGTCGACAAGCTGGAGAACGGAATCTTCTTCGCGACTGAGTCTCACCCGTCGGGCTTCGGTGAGATCGAACGCCCGGTTAATCTGCAGCACTTCGGTAAAGGGCTGCAGGCCGCGCTGAATCAGGGGCCAGTTGCGCACGCGACCGATTCCTTTAATGATGACCTCGGAAATGCTCAGATCGAGCGTGATGGCCTCGTCGCTGGTTTCCTTGGGGCTGAAACGGTATTCGCCGGTGCTCCACGAAAACAGGTCCATGATGATGTCGGCCACCTGCTGTCGGACGGCCCGTTCAAGCTCGAGCGGAGGAATACACCCCATCTCGAGCAGAATGGTTCCCTGCCGCTTGCCCGATTCGCGTAGTCGTCGCACGCTTTCTTCATACTGGGAAACGGATATGGCCCCCCGCATGAGCAGCCACTCGCCGAGGCGAGTGGCTGGATCGGTCGAGTGGGCGAAAACAACTTCGCCGTTGGCGACCTCGACGGTAACTTCGTCGGCACCTCTACGGAAAAACAGACTACCCGTGAGGTGGCGTTCCTTGACCGCCTGCAGGATTACCGCAAGAGGAACGTCACCCAGGTCGCCCTTCAGCTCACGGCGGGGCCGGACTCCCTTTTCGCCGGGGCTTATGGTGGGCGCATCGGCCATGCACTCAAACTATCACGCGCGGGTGAATCCGGGCAAATCGCCGTTGTGGCGCGGGTTCTCGTCGAAACCGGCGAAAGGACGGGCTTTTGATGAGTTTTTCGGCCAAATCGGCGAAAAGACCGTCACGAGGGGAAAAGTGAGCCTATCATCCTTGCAAAGCCGATGGGCAGGTATTAGATTGAAGATCGGATAAGAAGGAGTACTGTCTTAATGGATGAGAAAGTCAACAAGGAAATGATTGAACGTGACCTGCGCGGCGAATTCGCGGGCGATTTCCCCCGTGAGATTCCGATCATACCGCTGCGCAACACGGTCGTCTTCCCGGTTCTGACGATTCCGCTCACCGTTGGCCGCGAGAAGAGCCTGGCCGCCCTGGAAGAGGCCCTGCTCAACAACAAGGTCGTCGGCATTGTGACCCAGCGGGATCCGGAAACCGAAGACCCCGATCACGAAGATTTATATGATATCGGTGTCATTGCCAAGATTCTGAAGCTCATCAAGCTGCCCGACGGCTCGCAGAATATCGTGGTGCAGGGTTTCACCCGCTTCCGCATTCGCGAGCTCCTGCACAAGGAGCCGTACGTCAAGGTCGCTGTCGACCCTCTCGACGAAACGACGGAGAACACCATCGAGGCCGAAGCCCTGATGGTCAATCTGAAAAACATGGCGAAGCGGGCCATAGACCTGTCGCCGGCCGTGCCCGAAGAGGCCGCCTTCGTCGTGCAGAATCTCGACAACCCCAGCATTCTGGCCGATCTCATCGCCAGTAATCTGAAGCTGGGGGTCGCCGAAAAGCAGGATATTCTCGAAACTCTGTCGACCAATGAACGGCTGAAGCGGGTCACCGATCACCTGCTCAAGGAAATTCACGTTCTCGAACTCTCGAACAAGATTCAGAGTCAGGTCAAGGGCGAAATCGACAAGAGCCACCGTGAGTATTACCTGCGCGAACAGCTGAAGGTCATCAAAAAGGAACTCGGCGACAGCGAAGACGAAGCCGATGAGATGGAAGAGCTGCGGCGGGCCATTGACGACAAACCGATGCCGGAAACGGCAAAGAAGGTCGCCTTCAAGGAGCTCAACCGCCTCGAACGCATCTCGCCTCACTCGCCGGAACATGCGATCACCCGCACGTACCTCGATTGGATTGTCGAGCTTCCCTGGGAATCGTATACCGAGGATCAGCTCGACATTGCGGCCGCCGAGGCGATTCTCAATGAAGACCACTACGGTCTGGAAAAAGTCAAGAAACGCATTCTCGAGTACCTTGCCGTACTCAAACTCAAGAACGACCTCAAGGGTCCGATTCTGTGTCTGGTGGGTCCACCCGGAGTGGGCAAGACCTCGCTTGGAAAAAGCGTGGCCCGCGCCCTGGGGCGCAAGTTTGTTCGCATGAGTCTCGGCGGCGTACGTGACGAAGCCGAAGTGCGCGGACATCGCCGCACATACGTAGGCGCCTTGCCCGGTCGCATCGTGCAGGGCATGAAGCGCGCCGGCAGCGGCAACCCCGTGTTCATGCTCGACGAAATCGACAAGCTGGGCAGCGACTTCCGCGGCGACCCCAGCTCGGCCATGCTCGAAGTGCTCGATCCGGAACAGAACAACACCTTCCAGGACCATTACCTCGAGGTGCCGTACGACCTTTCCAAGGTTCTCTTCATCGCCACGGCCAACCAGCTCGACACCATTCCGTCGCCCCTGCGCGACCGTATGGAAATCATCGAAGTGCCCGGCTACACGCAGGAAGAGAAGATGCGTATCGCACGCGAATTCCTGCTGCCCGAACAGCTCGACGAGCATGGTCTGGTGCCCAAGAACCTCGACCTCACCGACGACGCGCTTGCCGCCATCATCGACGGCTACAGCAAGGAAAGCGGCGTACGCGGGCTGAAGCGCGAAATCGCCGCCATTTGCCGCGGCGTCGCCAAGCGGGTGGCCGAAGGCAAGCGTGGCCGCACCAAGGTATCGGCCGATGACGTGCCGAATTACCTGGGCCCCCGCAAGTATCACCCCGACATTGTCGACCGGGTGCAGGTGCCCGGCGTGGCCGTGGGCCTTGCGTGGACACCGGTGGGCGGCGACATTCTCTTCATCGAGGCCACCAAGATGAAGGGCAAGGGCAACCTGCAGCTCACGGGCCAGCTCGGCGACGTCATGAAGGAAAGCGCCCAGGCCGCCATGAGCTACATCAAGAGCAAGGCACGTGAGTTTCATGTCAACGAAGACATTTTCGACGACATCGACCTGCACATTCACGTGCCTGCCGGCGCCATTCCCAAGGACGGCCCGAGTGCCGGCGTGACCCTGCTCACGGCCCTGACGAGCCTGCTGTCGGGTATTCCGGTGCGCGAGAAACTGGCCATGACGGGTGAAATTACCCTGCGTGGCGCGGTTCTGCCCGTCGGCGGCATCAAGGAGAAAGTCATTGCGGCCAAGCGGGCCGGAGTGAAGACCATCATCCTGCCCGAGCGAAACAAGGCGCACGTCGACGAAATTCCCAAGGAAGTCATCAAGGGTGTGACCTTCCACTTCGTCAACCGCATGGACGAGGTGCTCAACATCGCCCTCGACAAGAAGGCGGCGCCGAAGTCGACCAAGGTAGCCAAAACCTCGGGTGGCGGTAAAACCCGACCCCGTGAAAACTACCTCGACATCAACATCTTCGGGCACCGGGCGCCGACAGCGGCGCACTGACAAGAAGAATGCAGATGCAGAAAAGCGGGTTCCGACCCGCTTTTCTTTTTTCGCAGAAAGATTTTCCGTACAGCCTGTCACCGAAAGCCCCTGTGGGCGAAGGGCCGGCCTCCTCGAGGTAACCGAGGGGCTTTCTCACTGACTCGCCCTGCGGCGCGTGGCGGCCATGGTCTGCTACAGTATAGAAATGATTACGAGCCCCTCGAACACCCGGATACAGAATCTGCGGAAGGTAATTCGCGAGCCGCGCGAGTGGCCGGTCTTCGCCGTTGAAGGCGTACGCGCCCTGGAAGAAGCCGTACGTGCCGGCGTTCGCGTCGAATCGGTCTTCTACTCCGACCGCCTCGAGGCTACACCGCGGGGTCTTACCCTGCTCGACAGCCTGGTGCGCCGGGGGGCCGAAAAGGTGCACGTTTCCGAGTCGGCGCTCGGAAAGGTAACGGCAACCGAGCAGGACCAGGGCGTGATCGCCGTAGTGCCGAAACTCGGGTGGACGCTGGAAGACATCATCTCGCCCGGTCACCCGGTCTTTATTCTCGACGGCGTGCGCGACCCCGGCAACCTGGGCACCATTCTACGCATTGCCGACGCCTTCGACCTGGGCGGCGTCATCGCCACCGACGATACGGTCGACGCCTATAATCAGAAAGTGATTCGTGGGGCGATGGGCAGCCTCTTCCGCGTGCCGCTTGTCTATGGCGGCGTAGCCGAGGCCGTCGGCCTGCTCCGAGACGAAGGGTTCACGATTCTGCGCGCCGAAGCCGGCCAGGGCACACCTGTATACAATCTTACCGAACGCGAGCGGGTGGCCGTTGTGCTCGGCAACGAAGCGCACGGGGTGCGCGGCGAACTCGGCCAACTCGTCGACGATGCCTTTCACATTCCCATGCCGGGGCCGGCCGAGTCGCTGAACGTAGGCATTACCGCAGGCATCGTCGCGTACGAGCTTGCATCCTGAACCCTTTTTTCCCCGATTCGTCTGATGCCGGCCCCCGTGAAGGAAACCCAAGCCCCCAAAGGCGATGAACGCATTCATGAAATCGTGCGTCGCCTCGCCGCCGACTTTCCCAATTGGAATGCGCCGGTCATCACCTTCATGGCCCAGGCAGGCCAGACGCCGTTTCACCTGCTGATCGCGACCCTGATCAGCCTGCGCACGAAAGACGAAACGACCGGGCCTGCCTCGCAGCGCCTGTTCGCACGTGCCGAGACACCCGATGCCATGCTTGCGTTGCCTGAAGAAGAAATCGCCAAGCTCATTTATCCGGCCGGCTTCTATCGCAACAAGGCGAAGACCATTCGCGCGGTCTGTCGTGAGCTGGTCGAGCGCTTCGGTGGGCAGGTGCCCGACGATCTCGATACGCTGCTCAGTCTGCCCGGAGTGGGACGCAAGACGGCCAACCTTGTCGTCGGCGAGGGGTTCGGTAAGCCGGCCATCTGTGTCGATACGCACGTGCATCGTATCTCCAATCGCTGGGATTACCTACGTACCGAGACGCCCGAAGAAACCGAAATGCAGCTGCGGGCCAAGCTGCCCCAGGAGTACTGGAAGCTCTTCAACTCGCACCTGGTGGCGCTGGGGCAGACCATCTGCAAACCCATCTCTCCGCTCTGCTCACGCTGCCCGGTGGCCGACCTGTGCCCCCGCCGCGGCGTAACGACCCATCGGTAACGCCCATGGCCGCGCCCGACCAACTCGAATTGACGGTCGAGTCCGTTGCCCAGGGTGGCCGGGGCTTTGCCCGTATCAACGGAAAAGCCACCTTCATCGGCGGCGCATTGCCGGGCGAACGTGTGCTCGTCGAAATCACACGCAGGCACAAGAGCTTCGACGAAGCCCGGGTTGTCGAGCGTCTCGCGTCTCTGCACGGCAAAGCGCCCTGCATCCATGCCGAAGCCTGCGGCGGTTGTGACTGGATGCGCTGGCGCCCCGACGAAGCCTTGCACGCCAAGTCAGCGCTCGTAAAGCGCGAGCTCGAGCGCGGATTTCCCGACGCGAAGGAAGGCTGGTGGCAAGATCCGGTGCCCTCGCCCGAGAACGCGGCATACCGTTGCCGGGTCAGCCTGAAGCTCAAGAAGCGGAATGTCGGATACTTCGCGGCAGGCACCCATGACTTCGTGCCCATTACCGAATGTCTTGTCGCCGCCGGCGCAATAAGCCGAGCCATCGGTTCGCTGCGCGCCGACCTGCCTGGCCTCACCACCGCGGGGTACACCGAAGTCGAACTGCGTGCCACAGACTCCGACGAGAAACCCATCGCCATTCTGCGGGGAAAGGGCAAGGGCCCCCTGCCCCGGCTTGACTGGGCGCGGGGCGTGGCGGCCAACCGTGAGACCGTGGGCGATTGCACCCTGCCCTTCGAAGCCGCCGATGTTCCGCTCGAGGCAGGCCCCTGGTCCTTCGTGCAGATAAACCTGGCGATCAACGATCTGCTTGTCCGAAGCGTGCTTTCGGCGGTTCCTGAAAACGCCGAAGTCGTCGACGCCTTCTGTGGAATGGGCAACTTTTCGCTTCCCCTTGCCATGCACCGGGGTTGCCGTGTGCTGGGTATGGAAGGAAACGCCGCCGCCATCGCCGACGCCCGCAGCAACGCCGCTCGTCTCGGCATCGAAGCCGCGTGGGAAGTTGCCGACGAGGTCGCCATGATGCGGGTGTGGCGTGAGAAAGGCTTTTCACCGAATGCCGTTCTCCTTCTCGACCCGCCACGCGCAGGCGCACGCCGATTTATCGAGGGTATGCTTGCCGACGGTCTTTTGCCCGATCGTATCGTGTACGTAAGCTGCGAGCCCTCGACGCTGGCGCGCGATCTGCGTACGCTTGCCCAAGCCGGCTACCGTCTCGCGCAGGTCGGCTGTTTTGATATGTTTCCGCAGACGCATCATGTCGAAACCCTGGCCATACTCAGCCGCCATTGATCTGCGATAGGTTTTCTCTGCAACGAGTGCTTCGGTGGGTTGGCGGTCCATCGTTGACAGGTCGCAGGGTACTTGCAACAATGTTCGGGCCGTTATGAGACGTTTGACAGCCATACCTATTCTGTTGGCGGGCCTGTTGCCTCTGGCCGCACCTGCCTCGGCCGCACAGTACGAAGCCGTGCTGCTGCCCGAACGAAGCCTGCGCTACCAGACCAGCTTCGGTCTGTTCGCCGACGATTATGAAGGTTTCATTCAACCGCGCAGGAGCACACGGTGGGATGCCGACCGCATGATCACCCAACTGGCCAACCTGGCGCCGGAAGGAAACGCCGCACTGGGCTACGGCAATGCTTCGACGGACGCCTGGTCGTTGACCGTGCTGGGCTCGGGCGGCTACCGATATGAGAACTCCGGCGAGCGGGTCGACAGCCTGCGCCTTCTCGAAACCGACAACGGACTGCTTCAGACCCAGCAGAGCACACGGCTACCCGGCGCGACCCCCCGCAGCGAAGGTGAAGCCCGGCTTGCCGTCGGACTGGGTTCCGAGCTTGGCGGGGGGCAGTTCGGCATCGGTCTGCAGGCGCTCTGGTCCGATGTTTCAGTGGGCGATGCTTCGGTGGGTCCGGGGCTGTTCACCTTTACGTCGCCGGCGGGCGGCGCGGCCGAAAGCACAGAATTATCGAGCCTCATCGAGCGTGACGGCGGCAGCCAGACCGTCAGCCTGACAAGCGACCCACGTACCGACAGCGAATCGCTGCGGGCCGGCCTTGTTACCGGCTACCTCAAGGCACCCCGCGAGCCGGGGTGGGGTTGGGGGGTCGACGTTCTCGGCGGCGTCGAGCGTCTCTAGAAACTGAGCAAGGTCTCAACCGTCGAGTCGACCAGCGTGGCCGGCGGCACCGCCGAGACCACGTTCCAGGGACGCAGCGAATGGTCGGGTACCAGTCCTTTCGGCGGCATCGCCCTGACGCTCATGCGATTGGGCAGCGGCCTCACCTACTTCGACCTGGGCGGCGAGTATTCGCCGGGCATCGGGTTGTCGGAGCTCGGCGGCGATACCACGGGCACACGCAATGTAACCGTTACCACCGGCGGTATCGACCGCTCCTACCAGCGTGAAGAAAGGCGTGTCGACGTACAGACAGGCACGGTAGGCGAGCGGCTGCGAGCGACGGCCGGCTTTCGTCACATCTCGCAGATCGATACGCTGCTGCAACTCGGATGGGGCCTCAACGTAACCTGGCGCCAGGCCACCGACACCCGAACGCTGGCCTCGAGTTATGAAGTGACCGAATTTTTCGACGCCGACGGCGACGGTACCTTCAGCGACGGCGACGTTCGTTCGCAGGCCCGGGGTCAGACCCGATTCCTGCGTGAAACCGCCATGCGCGACCTCGACATCAGGCTTCCGCTTGCATTCACGATGCTGAGCGAAGGTAACGCCGGTCTCGAATGGCGGCTCGGCAGCGAACTGCGTTACCGCAACCTCTGGTATCGGCAGACCGAAGAGCTATCGGGTGTGGTGGTGCCCTCGGGACGCTCCTTCTCCGGTAGCGGCGAATCGTCGCCCACGCGCTACGGCAACGCGCTTCTGCCGGCGGGCGGAGTCGACGAGGTCCGTGAAATCGGCGTTACCGCCACGCTTCGGGCCGGCGCGGGCTACTGGTTTACCCGCAGCGCAAAAATCGACTTCATACTCTCGGCCGAACCTGCCGGCGAAGGGTTCATAGACCTTTCCGACCCGGCCTTCGGGGTTTCGGCGCTTCTTGTATTCTAGGAGAAAAGAATGCGCATGACACGCAAGGGGCTGCAACGTAGAGCGCACATCGCGTTTTCGGCGGCACTGGGGCTGGCTGCGTGCGAATTACCCTCGGCTCAGTCGTACGAGCCGCAACCGGTTTCCATCACGACCGGGGGCGAGGGTCTGCTTCCTGCCGTGTCCGATCTTCGCCGCTCGTCGTGCGACAGGAATACGGATTTGAGCTTTACGCTGCGCTTCACGCGCCCGATGAACCGCGGCAATGTCGAAGCCGGACTCGCCTTCTACGAAGTCATGGGCGACGCGGTCGGCTATGACGTTCCCCTGAATCGCGAAAGCCCGGTCGAACCGCAACCCGGCTCTTTTCGCTGGGAAGACGGTAACCGCCTCGTGAGTTTCAGCGTTGCCCTGCCCGATCATACCCAGTACGTACTGCAACTTCCTGAAACGGTAACGGATGAACTTGGGCGCGGTCTCGACGGCCTGGTGGGGGCCGACATCGACGGCGACGGCATCGTCGATATTTCCCGGGACGAGCATCAGTACGCGCGCGTCGACAACGACTTCATAGCCAAGCCCGTGCCCTTTCTGTCCTTGCCCGTTTTCGCCTGCGACGACCGTTTCTCGCCGGCTATCTGGCGCACGCCCCTCAACAACGCACGTCCGCGGGTGCTCGAACTCATCGGCGTCATGCCGAATAACGAAAACCCGCCCCGATACCTGCCCGGTACCGGCAGCGACGTCTACAGCTATGCTGTTACCGACGGCGATTATCGGGTAACGTTGCCGCTTCCGGCCAAGGGCGTTCTGCGTATGCGCGTGGCGGCCCCCAACACCGCACCCACCCATGGCTTCGGTCAACGCTGGGGTTCCATTCCGGTTGCCCCCTCGAGGCTGGTCAATGCTTTCGACGTGTTCGACGAAAACGAACGCAGCTTCAACGGCCGGTTGTTTCTCGACAATCGACTGCGCATTCCCGCCCCCCTGGTGGGTACGGCCGGCTCGGCCACGGCAACGATACTTACGGCCGACGCTCTCAAGGGCATTCCCGACGGCAGCCTTACCGGGGCCTGGCTGGTGGCCCTGTCTTCGAACGGCTATCGCTACAGCCTGCCCATCGTCGACAACAACGGAACGGCGGGCACGGTAACGGTTTCCGAAATCTACTTCACCGATCCGGCCGCGGGCGGCGCCGAAGATGCGCAGCCTGACAAATTCAAGGCTCTCGTTTTTCACAACGGCGCTTTCCGCCCGAATGAACTCGTGGGGCTCAAGATAACCACAAGCGGCGTCTGGGATGAAGTGCTTACCGTCGGCAGCAACCGCGGCCAGCAGGTCAACATCGAAACAGGCGTCATCAACTGTGCCGCTTACTGGAAAGCGAAGACCTGCGACTATTCCGTTCACGTCGATCTCGTGAAGATGGGCCTTGAAAACGCGCCCTTCGAGATCGTACCCGAACATGTCTACATCACGACCGATCGGCGTCCCGACGGGCAGGTGTATTCCGTGCGCCTCAACATCGGCGAAGAGCTGATCGTAGACGAGCACGGCTTTCCCCTAGTCGACGGTCGTGAAGACGGAAACGAGCAGACCGGTGAGGCCGACGATCGCTGGAGCGGGCTCGTGCCCGGCGGCGATATTTCGACCATGCCCATTCCGCCCACGCTGCAGCTGAACGACGGCCGGTGGTACCAGCTCACGCCCGAGCCGCCGACGCCGGGGCAGACGGTTTCCTTCATGCCGTACGGCACCTTCACCCATCTCTCGCACGGCATATACGCCCGCTCCGTCACCCGCTGCGAAGCCGGTAAGCCGGTCAGCCGATACGAGGAACTGGGCCTGGTGTTCGCGACACCCGACGGCACCACCGGCGCCATCGGTCGCGACGAGTTGCTCGACGCCGCGTCGGTGAACGATTCGAATCTTTCTATCGTTCGCCTGGAAAACGGCGAGCCGCATGCCCTCGCCGCAGCGGTTACCGGTGTGACGATACAACTTGACCTCTTCCGCAACGGCGCGCACTACGATCGTCAGCCCACGACCCTCGTGCTCGTCTCGCCGCCCTCGACCGACCGTACGGCCGTGAAACCGGGCGCCGACGGTAT
Source organism: bacterium (assembly GCA_041687475.1). Taxonomy (GTDB): domain Bacteria; phylum J088; class JAWLBW01; order JAWLBW01; family JAWLBW01; genus JAWLBW01. The sequence goes on along the minus strand of JAWLBW010000001.1, from coordinate 22,247 downwards.
CTGCGGCACGAGCGACGATCTTCGCGCGCAGGCCTATCGCGAGTGGGAAGCCGGCGACCGGCTGCTCATTTCGCATCGTCTGCGCCACCCCACCGGCGACCAGAACACGCTCGACGGAAATTACGACGCCATTCTCTCGTTCGACCATCGTGACGACATGCTCTTCGAATACGACGGTCGCGGTTCATTCCGCCCGCTTTCGACCTGGTAGCACACGGGCCCTGTCGCCCGGAAGTCGCGCGGGAGTCGTATCGTTTACAAGCGCTCCGGTAAGCAGAGCCTATCGTATCTTGCGGCTGAGTCGCATCGACGGCTAGCATGGGTGGGTATGCAAAGCTTCCGTACCCCTCTCGGTGTCATTCCCATCGCCGGCGACGACGAACCACCGTTTCAGCCCGAGCGTGGTTTTCGACTCACGATTTACCGTCACAGCCGTTCGCCTTACTTCTTCGAACTCTCGCTGCCGGTTCCCGAGCTGTTTAACGTCTTTCGCAGCCTGACCGAGCACCTGTCGGACATGGTCTATCCGGTTATGGAACGACCGCCCGAAGAAGGCGAGGATCTGCCGGCATGGCCGCAGGGGCGTTACGCCTCGCTCGGGCGTTACATGAAACGCCACGACATCATGGCCCTTTTCCAGAAACATGCCTTCCAGATTCAGAACGACGGCATGCTGGGGGCCGGGCTGGCCGGCCGTAACGACGACACCGGCTTCTTTCGCGAAGTCTTCATTGACGAGCACAAGACCCTGCGCGTCATTACCGAAGACCCGGCCGAGATCAAAGACATCCTGCGCGAAAACGACATTCCCTTCATTCCCGACCTGACATTGCTGGGAGAACGCGCGCACGCTCACCGTTCGCTGATCGTATTCGACGATCTGCGCGAAATGTTCAGCGAACCCGAGCTGGCCTACGACCAGGTGTTCACCGACATTGCCCGCGCCCTCGGCATGCCGGCGAAACAGAATCTGTCGCTCTGAATACGGGGGAAGGCGGGCGGCGCCCCTTCGCCGAAGGTTGCCCGACCCTACGAGCCGACGAACGCCCGCAGAGCGGCGATGCTGCGTCCGACTTCGGTCTCGCGACGACTCTCGGGCCAACCCAGCCACTCGCCCGAAAACGCCCCGTCGTAACCTCGCCGCAGAAGCTCCTGCACGGCTTCCTGCACCATCTCGGGGGGAAGCATCCGACGCCCCAGCGGCGCCGCGTCAAAATGTCCGACGTGAACGTGACGGGGAAGTCCCAGGCGATCGAGCGTCTCGACCGCCGTCTCGCCTGCCGCCAGGGTATGCGCCATATCCCACAGCCATTCCGAGGCACCCGAGGGCCAGGCACCTTCGAGACCACCGGTCTCGCCCGCCCAGGCGCCGGTGGTTTCAATCATCCACCCCACATGGGGAAAACGCTCGCGCAAGTGCCTCACGTGCACCGCCAAGGCGGCCGTATCGCGCGTCAGGGGAATGAGCCTGACCGCTGTGATACCCACGCCATCGGCCAAGCCAACCAGCGCCTCTACGGCCTTCGGGTCGGGTGCTGCTTCGGTCAACTCGAATTGCGACGCGAGAATCGGCGCCGTAAGTCCGGTCGTTTGCAATATCCGGCGCCAGCGTGACACGTTGCCGGGAACAAGGGCCTGCGGCAGCCCCAACCCGGTTCGCAGGTCGATACCGTCGGCGCCGACACGAAGGGCGAAGGCTGCAAGCGCCTCGGGGTCGGCTTCGGGCGCCACGTCGCCCACGATGCAGACGGCTACAGACTGCGCTCGAACTCGGTAATCCATTGCGAGCGAATGTCCTGGAAGAAGCGTACCGGGTCGAGCAGCTGCGACGGCGCAAGCACGCCCGCCGGGAGACGGTCGCCGTTCAGCAACCGGTCGGCCGCGTAAGCGAGAATCCACGCCGTAACGCCGTACATGTCGCGCCCCTGCACCACCGACTGCACGTACCGCCGCTGTCGCCGGAAGCGTACCGATATCACGAACTCGGTGCGACGGGTCTGCCGTTCGTCGGGCGCGAGCCGGCCGGCGGTCTTTTCGAGCGCGCGGGCAATGCGTTTCGACAGCAGGTCGATGGCGGGCCCGCTTGCAAACCCGCCCAAGGCAAGCGGCAGCGGAAGCGCCATGAAGGTTTTCACGCTGGGGGTCTGCACGTGCAGGGGAATGGAAGCAATCTCGCCCGACGGAAAGCCCAGGCCGGTTACCTTGCCCCCGGGCAGGGGAATGCGGCGCATTTCACGGAAGGCCCGTTCGGTGATCCACCGGCTGTTCTCATAGGCCAGACCGCCGTGCCTGAGCACCTCGAGCGCCGAGAGCGCCGTTCCGGCCGATATCCGCACCTTGTCGAGACTGTAAAGCACTTCGACCTCGTCGGCGCCGCCCAATTCTGAAGCAAGCCTTCCGGCCGCGCAGTCGGCCAACGCGACCTCGTAGGCGGTGGCGGGCGTGATGGACACCCCGGCCTCCCTGGCCGCACGATCGAAGCGCACGGCCACGTCACGCATGTAGGGTACCTCGCCGGTCGAGTCGACATAATGGGCGCCGCACGCGACGGCAGCCCGCACCACCCTGATGCCGTAGCGCATGAACGGCCCGACGCAGTTGACGATGGCCTTTCGGCCTTCGAAGGCGTGGCGCAGGCTGTCGTCGTTCTCGACATCGACCGTTACGATGGAGGGACGCCAGGGCAGCGCGCGCGCAAGCTCTTCGAGCCTGCCCGCATTGCGGCCGGCGATGGCGAACGGAAGACCGCGCCGGCACATGGCCGCCGCCGTCATCCTTCCGGTAAACCCGGTGGCTCCAAGCAGTAGAATGGGCTCTTTCATGCTGTTGCTTCCGTAGGCGATGATGGGGCCGAAAAGCTCCATCATAGCAGCCGAAGCACGCCCGTCCAACGAAAAACGGGATCAGTCGGCCGTGGCCGCCGCCGGAAGAACCTGCGGCTGCGTGCCCTCAAGCCGGCGTACCACTTCGTTTTCCCACTGTCCACGCTCTTCCTGGAAGCGTGTCAGGTACTTACGCGGAACCGGATCGCCGGCAGGCAGCTTTACCCTGGCCGGGTTCACGGGCGTACCGTTTACCTTGAGCACGTAATGCAGGTGGGGGCCGGTGGCCAGCCCCGTGGCGCCCACGTAGCCGATGATCTGCTGCTGGCGCACCTTCGTGCCCTTGCGCATTCCCTTGGCGAAGCGGGAAAGGTGGCTGTAGCTCGTGGTATAGCCGTTGGCGTGGCGAATGCGAATGGCTCGACCGGCGCCGCCCATCCACCCGATATCGGTAATCACGCCGTCGGCCACCGACCAGATCGGCGTGCCGGTGGGCGCGGCGTAATCGATGGCCCGGTGCGAACGCTTCTTGCCGAGCACCGGGTGAAACCGGCTCGAAGTAAAGCCCGAAGAGATGTAACGGAAGTTGAGGGGCGCGCGCAGGAAGGCTTTGCGCAGGTTACGCCCTTCACGGTCGAAGTAGCCCGAAAACCCGTCGGGCGCCTCGAAGTACGTGGCGGCGTGCTCCTGGCCCTGGTTCACATAGCGGGCGTGGTAGATGCGGCCGTAACCGAAGAACGACCCACGGTCGAAAAGCTTTTCGACAAGGACGAGAAATCGGTCGCCCTTTCGCGTCATGATGGAGAAGTCGATTTCCCAGGCGAAGATATCGACGAAGTTCATGATGAGCTCGGGCGACTCGCCGGCGGCAACGACAGCCTCGAAAAGCGTCGACGACACCTCGCCCTGTACCAGCGCAAGGCGCCGCTCGTATTCCTTCTGCTTTTTCAGAGGAATCCACTTGCCGTCGACGACTTCGATGGAATAGACTTCGGCCGAACCCCGCTCGTAGGTAAACTCGAGCAACTCGCCTTCTCGCGATACCAGGGCAGAAAACGCATCGTGCGGACGTATGCGCCGGAAGTCGAGCGTTCCGCGCAGCGTGCGTATGATCTGTTGAGAAATATCGGGCGGCACGCCCACGGTGTCGAGCGCCGTGCCGAATGCATCGCCCGGCTTGATGCTACCGACATAACGCACAAACGGGTCGGGCGGCCCCCAGAGTTCGGCTTCGACAACGGGCTCCTGGGTGGCCCCTCGCGAAATCTCGCTCTCTTCAAAGTCTTCTTCGGGCACTTCGGCAGGTGAATCGGCGGCAACAGGCGCTGGTTCGGCGGCAGGCGTTTCGGCGTCGACCGACTCTTCGGAAGCCGCATCTTCATGCTCGGCAGGCGTTTCGTCGGCGACACGCGCCGAAAACGCATCATCGGAATCCGATTCGAGCAGGCGGGCGACTCCGACGACCAGAAGCAGTACGCCGACAATCGAGGTCACAATCAATGCCAGCCGCCTGCGGGCACGCTGCTTGCGTCGTTGCCGCTGCGCGGCCAGATATGTCGGTACGCGCCTCCTCACCGTATTCCTCCCAGCGGAAAATCCAGAACCAGCCGGCCTTCGGGCGCGGCTTCCCAACCGGCTTCGATACGAAGCTTCGGTATCTGTTGGGGGTCGTAGTCTTCATTGAAAGCGTTGACCGCCTGAAAGATCAGACGCTTCGAATTCATGTTGATGAACGAACCACCCATGCTCAGCAAGCCGCCGCTGATCACGAACGCCCACGACGCGGGGTGATCGTTGCGCCGGTATTCATGTGCCAACCGGTAGTAGACTCCACCGAGAAACAGGGCGTTTCCTACGGCCGTAGACGCCAACCCCACGGTAGACCAGAACTGGTATTGCTTTGCCAGCGCCACCGCGCGAGGCGAACCCTCGAAAGCACGGTCGAGCTTATAGCCGGTCATTGCCCAATAGGGCTGCTGTTCGCCGTCACGGTAAACGATGACATTGCCGAGAATACTCTGCTCGACCTTCATGGGCGGTTCCCAGGCAAACACCTTTCCGGCGGGAAGAAGCGCAAGGACGAGCAGTAATGCCGGCAACCACCGCATTGGCGAACGCTGCGCGATTACCATCCCAGCCGCTGCCTGATGACTTCAGGCGGGGGAACGATCGAGTGGGGAATGACCTGGTAGTTGAAGAAGAGCACCAGAAGCAGGATGAACACAAAGGCGCCGAACCATTCGAACTGTTCGCTGCGACGCTGAACCTGCGTGTCGAAGCGCACCAGCCATGCAAGCGCCCCCACGGTAACGGCCAGCAGACCGAAGTAAATGGCGGCCACGCCGGCCTCGGCGCTCTGGCGGCCGCTGCCGAAGACCAGCAGATTGCGCGTGCTGCGGGTCAGAATGTTCGCGACGAGCAGGGCAAACCCACCCGACAGGGCGGTCGCGGTGGCGAAGAGGTCGCGCATCCACAATCGCGGCGGCAGAAAAGCCAGGCCGATGGCAAGCAGAGCGGGCACAAGCAGGAACAAGAGCGAACCGGCAACGAACCAGCTGCGGTTCGCGAAGGCCTCGCCGACAAGCGTGAGCGCCGACTTCGACGCGCCCTGCACGTTTACCCAGGGCATGGCGAGAAAGAGCAGGAACACGAGCAGCCCGGCTGCCGCCGTCGACCATAGAATGCCGGTGCCGAGCGGCCGATGTGGTTCGGAAAGCGTTACCTTGTCCTGGCGCGCACCTGCTGCCCGCTTCTTTTTCTTCGCCATGTGCCGGGTTCCTTCGTGAGAGCGAAAACGCACTCAGAATACCGAAGGGCGGGCGTCCGTGTCAAATGCGGCAGGCAGGATAAATAACGGATACAAGGGCACTTTTTGGTTTCCGCTTAGGGTATCGGGGGGCCCGGCAAGCAGACCCCTGATTACCGACCTTACGGTAGGCAGGCGCTTGCGAAGATGGCGCTTCTTCCGCTATAAGGATACTTTACTCCAGAGAGGTACCTCATGGCGCTGAATACGGCAGTGGTCGGCAAAAGTTATCCGTCGCAGGAATACAATGTCACGGCCGAGGCAACCGAAAAGTACGCCCGCTCATACAATGAAGACAACCCGGCCTTCTTCGGCGAGAACGCCATCGCGCCGCCGCAGTTCGGGGTCGTGTACGCGTGGATGGCCCTCGGTCAGCCGATGTTCGACGTCGACGTACACGGCAGCGAAGAGGCGCAGGGCCGCAACCTGATGCGCCTGCTGCACGGCGAGCAGGACATGCGCTACGGTGTGCCGGTGCGTCCGGGCGATACTATCAGCACCACCGCCAGCGTGGCCACCATTGAGGAAAAGGAAAGCGGCGACATTCTCAAAATCGGCCTCAAGAGCGTGAATCAGAACGGCGAAACGGTACTCGACGGTTCGGGCACCATGTTCATTCGCGGCAAGAGCAAAGGCCCCGGCGGCGAAAAGAAGCCCGAAGCCGAAGCTCCGCAGCGCGGCGAGCCCGACCTCGTATACTCGCAGAAGATCGACCCCGACCAGACCCATCGCTACGCCGAAGCCTCGGGCGATCACAACCCGATTCACACCGACCCCAACATGGCCCAGATGGCCGGCCTGCCCGGCATTATCGTTCACGGCCTGTGCACCATGGCCATCGCCAGCAAGGGCTTCATCGACAAGGCCGCCGGCGGCGATCCGACAAAACTCAAGCGCTTCAAGGTTCGCTTCTCGAAGCCCGTGCTTCCCGAGCAGACCGTTACCGTCAAGGGCTGGAAAACCGGCACCGAAAACGGCAACACGGTGTACGACTTCGTCGTGCTCAACGACCAGGGCGAAGAGGTCGTCAAGGACGGCGTGGCCGAAGTCTCGGCCTGATTTTTCAACGGGGAAGAGGCCCGACTCAGCCCTTCCCCTCATTTCCGCAACGTTTGACGACGGTTCGCTCCGTCACGCCGGGGGGTGATTCCCACAGTCTTCCAGGATTTACCACTTTGCCTCATCTGTGGGGCCGTTCTTGCCCTGAGCGCGCACCGGCAGCTTGCCGGCGCCGGATCGCTCTGGCTGAACCGCTGGTTTCGTGAGACGGCGCTCTTCGCCTTTCTGATCTTTCTGCCCACCGGGGTGTTCTTCTACACCCAGTGGCCCGACTGGTCATGGCTGTACTATGTGGATGCATCGCAGGTGCCCGGCTGGGCGGCGGCGCTGACCATGTTGTCGTATCCCCTCGCCGTTCTGTTCGGGTTCGGCCTCACGGCGGCGTTGGTGCGTGGCGACACGCCGCGGTCGGCCCTGGCCGTACCGGCCGTCGGGGCAGTCTTGCTCGTGGGCGTCACGGCAGCGGCGCTGCAGCGCTTTCTCGTGCTGGTACGCCATGCCGATTATCCCGAAGCGGCGACACGCGCGCTGGGCGATAAGCCATGGGTCTGGCACGATACGACCTGGGTGCTTACCATGCTGGGCATGGGGGTCTTCGTCGGTGTGCCGCTGCTGTTTCTTGTGATTCGCAATCTACGCGAAAGCGGGGCCGGCCTCTTGCCGCCCGTGCGGCCCTGAAGCGCAGGACAATCGGTTTTCAAGCAAGGCCACCGGGTACCCGGCGGCCTTTTTTCATGCCATACTGGGGCGAAAGGGAGGAGCCGTATGCCGGGGGTGCGACTGATTCCGCTAGTCTTTGCCGTGATGTTCGCGGCATGCCTCAGCCATCCGATCATTCGTCCGCAGATACCCCAGAGTCCCGTCGAGGGCGTGCGGGTCGTGCGAGCCGGGCACGCCACGGTATGGGTCGACATCAAGGGGTTCCGCTTTCTTACCGACCCACTCTTCACGCACAAGCTGGGCGGCGTCTTTTTGCGGAAGGAGGCCCTGGGGCTCGACCCGGAAGCGCTTCCCCCCATCGACGTAGCGCTCATTTCGCATTCGCACATGGATCACTTCGATCCGTGGAGCTTGAGTAAACTCGCCCCCGGGGTGCCCGTCTTCTTTCCCCCCGACAGCAAACGATTTCAGGCCTGGCTTTCGCCCCGACCGACCTTCGGCTTCGACTGGTGGCAATCGCGCCTGGTCATCAACCGCGAGGGTCGTGCGGCGCGCATTACCGCCGTGCCCGCGCAGCATTGGGGCGGCTACCTTGGATTCGACGGTCTGTGGAGCGGCACCTTCGGCGGTTGGATTGTCGAAGCCGAAGGCTTCACCGTCTATTTCGCCGGCGATACCGGATACAACCCGGACATGTTCGTGGAAATCGGCAAGCGGTTTCCTCATATAGATCTGGCATTGCTTCCCATCGGACCTGTCAGGGGAAGGGAGCCCAGCCCCCGTTGGGAGAGACACCACATCAACCCGCCCCAGGCTCTGGCCGCCTTTCGCATGCTGGGTGCGCGGGTCATGGTGCCCATACACTACGGCGCCTTCTGGCAGTCGCCCGCAGATCCCAACGAACCCATGAGTTGGCTGGCCGACGAAATCATGGGGTCGCCGCTGTCGCGCCGGGTGGCCGTATTGCCGGCCGGCGACCTTCTGCGCCTGCGACGGCAGGCGGGCACCGTGCTCGTCTGGGAAAGAGAGTCCGACGGCATGGTGCAGACCCTGGGAACCATGCAGGCGGCCGCCGAACCTTCGACAGCCATTCGCTGAAGCCGACAGCCATTCGCCCAAGTTCGCCGGCCAGCCGTAACCCGACTCCGATTGCCGACACCGATCCCTCGTACCTGCTATACTTTGGCCGGGAGAGATCGATTATGAGCGATGGAGAGAACCAGGTCCACGGGCGCAGCATCTCGCGGCGGGCGTTCATCGGCACGGGGCTCGGCGCCGCCGCCTGCGCGGGCGTGGGCGGTGTCGCATGGTACAACCACGAAGTCGACAAGCTGCTGCGGTTTCCGGCTGAACGGGTCGAGGCCCTGTATGAAGGCCGAAGTAGCGAACTACTTGACCGTTTTCCGCGCCTGCGCGGCCGACTGGCGTGGATGCCGCTGGGCACCTACCCCACCCCCGCCCACGACCTGCCGCTGCCCACCGGGGCTTCGCGCGACGCGCGCCTGTACGTCAAGCGCGACGACATGACTTCGCCGGTTTACGGGGGAAACAAGGTTCGCAAGCTCGAACACCTTCTGGCCGAAGCACGGCTCGGGGGCTACGACGCCCTGTTTACCGTGGGCGGCCTCGGTTCGAACCAGTGCCTTGCCTCGGCCATTCACGGGGGGCGACTGGGCATGCGGGTCGATGTCTGCCTCTTCGAACAGCCCGTTACCGCGCATGTGCGCCGTAACCTGCTGGCCGATGTGGCGGCAGGCGCAAACATTACCTACGGCGGGGGTTACGTTTCGTCGGTGGCTCGCGGGCTGCGCTCGTACATTTCGCTGCAGAACGAGCAAAAACCGTACTACATTCCGGCGGGGGCCACGACGTCGCTCGGCAATATCGGCCACATCAACGCCGGCCTCGAGCTCGCCGAACAGGTACGGGCCGGCGTCATCGAGCAGCCTGATTATGTGTTTGTCGCGTCGGGCAGCTGCGGTACGGCAGCCGGCCTGCTCGTGGGCCTGCGTCTTGCCGGCCTGCCGTCGCGCATCGTCGCCGTGCGCATTACCGAACCCATCGTTGCCAACCGGTGGAACATTCTTCGCCTTGCAAACCGCACCCTGGGCGCGTTGCGCAGCCTTGACCCGAGCGTGCCCGACGTTCCGCTCGAAAGCGACGACCTGGTGGTCGAGAATCGGTTCTACGGCGGGGGCTATGGCAAGCCGACCCCCGAGGGCCTGGCCGCCGCAGAGTGGGCCTCGCCGCACTTTCCCCTCGAGCAGACCTATACGGCCAAAGCCATGGCCGCCTTTCTCGCGTGGGCACGCGAGCGCAGCGGCGCCCTGCTCTTCTGGAACACCTTCAACTCGGCTCCGGTTGCCCAGGGCGACCCCGCCGATCTGCCGCCCGAGCTGCGCGCGCTGGTTTCGGCGTCGGCCTGAAACACACGACCCTGAAGCAGACGATCTTCGACGTGCAGACAGCTCTGCGTCACGGAAGCAAGAAAACCCGGAACGAAAAAAGGGCGCCTGCGCGCCCTTTTTTCACTCTTCAGCATCAGCTTTTCGTCAGTGCGCCTGGAAAAGAATTTCCAGAACGGAGCCGACGACGCCAAGGCCCCACACGGTGGCGGCGGTTACCTTGACCACCATGGGAAAGTGTACGGGCTTGATCGTCAGTCCGCGGTTGTTTTCAGTGGCTTCAGCCATGTTCGACTTCCTCCAGAACCGTATTCAATTCGTTATGCGAGAGAATGCGATGCACGGGGCACTTGTCGGCAATCTGCAGCAGGCGCGCACGCTGTTCCTCGTCGAGAGGTCCCACCAGGCGAATGCGGCGTGTCAGCTTGGCCGTCTGACCCGGACGCCGCTCCATGCTGACGTCGACGTCGACCCTTTCGACCGGCCATTCCTTGCGCCTGGCGTACATCAACACCGTCATCGAGGTGCAGCTGCCGTAGGCCGAAATGACCATTTCTTCGGGGGTGATACCCAGATCGCGACCGCCTACGTTTTCCGGCACATCGTTCAGCACCTTGTGGGGGCCGACGGTAGAGACGGTTGAGAAGGCACTGTCGCCGCTTAATTCAACATGGGCGGTTCGCTCAGAACTCATGAAGCCAAGGTAGCAGAGGCCTCGGGCGATTTCAAATGATTGCGTGCCGGTCAGGCCTTTTTCTTCGGTCGCCCGGAGCCGCCCTCCCGAGCCCGCGGCCTGCCGCCGCTCTGCGCCTGTGGAAAACCCCTGTGCGGTTGAGTATACTTATGTTCTTTTCATGCATCCGGAAGGCCGGATGCTTTTTTCTGCTTGTCACTTTGGGGTAACTGAGCCAGTATGCTGAACGAAATCCGTCGTTACCGGAACAGCGTCGGCGCGAAGGTGGTGCTGATTGCCATCGCGGCCAGCTTCTTTATCGGCTTTGGCGTGCTCTCGAGCGTGCAGGACGATTCTTCTGCCACCGCTTCGATTGTCGCCCGCGTCGAAGGCGAGCCGATCTATCGCCGCGATCTTGCCGTCGCCATGAACAACATGATCGAGGGCTATAAACAGCAGTTCGGCGGCCAGATCGATCAGGCAATGCTCGATCGACTGCCGATTGAACAACTTGCCCTCGAAAATCTCGTTCAACGCGAGGTTCTCCTGGCCGAGGCCGCCAAAGCGGGCATTCGCGTTTCCGATCAGGAAGTGCGCGACTACATTCTTTCCATCGAAGCCTTTCGCAATGCGAACGGGCAGTTCGACCCCGACATTTACAAGCGCGCGCTCATGGGTGCGGGCACGGGTCTGACCCCGACCATTTTCGAGCAGGAAGTGCGCGAATCGCTGACCATCGATCGCCTGCGTCAGATGATCGAGAGCTCGGTGCTGGTTACCGACGAACAGCTGCGCGAACTCTTCATCGCCCGCAACGACAAGGCAAACCTTGCCTTCGTCGGCGTATCGGCCGATGACGTGCGTAAGGATGTCAAGCTTACCGACGCCGACCTCGGCGAGTACTACGAAACGCACAAGTCGGAGTACGCCCTGCCCGAGCGTCGTACCTTCTCGTACGCCGTTTTCTCGCCGGCAAAGTTCGCCCAGACGCAGACCGTGAGCGACGCAGAACTGCAGGCCGCTTACGAAGCCCGCCGTGATGAATTCCAGCAGGACGAAGAGGTTCGCGCGAGCCACATTCTCTTCAAGGTCGAAGGCGACGACGAAGCCGCCTGGGAAGACGCACGCAAAAAGGCCGAGGGCATTGCCGAACAGGCCCGCTCGGGTGCCGACTTCGCCGAACTGGCCCGTAAGAACTCGCAGGACGGAAGCGCCTCGTCGGGCGGCGACCTGGGCTTCTTCGGCCGGGGCCGCATGGTGAAACCTTTTGAAGATGCGGCTTTCTCACTGCCGAAGAACGACGTTTCGGCGCCTGTTCGCTCGCAGTTCGGTTGGCACGTCATCAAGGTTACCGACCGCCGTGAAGCGGGCGTCAAGCCGCTCGAACAGGTGCGTGCCGTTCTCGAATCGGAGCTCAAGCAGCAGAAGGGCGCCAAGGCTTTCGAAGAAGCGCAGTCGGACATTGCCGATCGCCTCGCGAAGGGTGAAGACCTGACCGCTGTCGCCGAAGCGTACGGCATTCAGGTGCAGAAGACCGGACAGCTCAACCGCAACGGCCGCTTCCCCGGCGTGCTCGAAGGCCAGAAGGTGCTCGAGGCCGGCTTCGGACTCGAAAGCGGCAAGAGCTCGAAGCTCATCGACGCCGGCGCCACCAAGGTGGCCGTGCGGGTCGACGCCGTCGAACCCGCCCGCGACCGTGCCTTGAACGAAGTTCGCGCCGACGTTGAAAAGGCGCTGCGCGACGAGCGTGCCGATGTGGTAGCGGCCAGCCGCGCCGCCGACATTCTCGACGCAGCCCGCGAGAAGGGTTCACTCAAGGCCGCCACCCGGCTGACGGTGCAGGAAACCGGAGCATTCAACCGCCTGGGCGGTGAAGTTCCCGAAATCGGCCAGGATGCCGACCTGCTGACGGCGGCCTTCCGCCTGACGCCTGCAAACCCGCTTCCCGACCGCCTCTTCAAGGTCGACGGCACCTACTACGTGGTCGCGCTGAAAGACCGCTCGGCGCCCGACATGAAGCAATTCGACCAGGAACGCGAGGGTCTGACGAACGAGCTTCTCTCGTCGAAGCGCGAGGCCGTCTTCACCTCGTGGATTCAGACGGCCCGCAACCGCGCCAAGGTCGAAACCTTCATCACGCCGCAGCAGCCCGCCGCGGCCCAGGGCCAGGGTTTCCCCCTCGGTGGCTGAGCACGGCCTTCGGCTACAACACCTCAAGGCTCCGCAGAGAAATCTGCGGAGCCTTTTTCTTTTCGGCGGCGATGACAAGCGCGCATTCCCGAGAATTTTTTCCGGAAAGAAATACGGTTCCCCAAGACAGGGGGTTGCCCCATAATGGGAAAAGAACATTCCTACGGTTTGCGTGAAGCCGCGGGTAGAAATTCCGGAGGGAGGAACAAATGGCTGGAGAATTTCTTTCGAGCGTGCAGGAGCTGCGCGAACGCGCTCGCCGTCACATCGAGCAGGGCGCCGTAACCGAGAACTATCAGGGCGACCGTGAAACGATCATTCGCCTGCTGAATGAAGCCCTGGCCACCGAATTGGTCTGTACCTTGCGATACAAGCGGCATTACTACATGGCCAAAGGCATTCACGCCCAGGCCGTACAGGCCGAGTTTCTCGAGCACGCAGAACAGGAACAGGCCCACGCCGACGCCATTGCGGCCCGCATCGTACAGATCGGCGGCGAACCCGACTTCAACCCCGACGTACTGAGCAAGCGCAGCCACGCCGAGTATGTCGAGGGCGACACCATCGTCGACATGCTGCGTGAAAACCTCGTTGCCGAGCGCGTGGCCATCGAGTCCTATGGCGAAGTCATTCGCTACATCGGCGACAACGACCCGACAACGCGCCGTCTCATGGAGCAGGTGCTGGCCGACGAAGAGGAACACGCCGAAGACCTGGTCACGCTCATGGAGAGCTATTTCGGCGGCGCATCGCCGGGCAAGGGCGAGCCTTCGTAAAGTCTTTTCGCGCGCTGCAACAGCGGCAGAAGGCCGAGAACGAAGAGTATCGCCACGGCGACGAAAGCCGCGCGCACGCCGCCAAGACCGGCTATCCAGCCGCTGAACGCGGCGCCGCCGGCAATGCCTCCGTCGAAGGCGGCGGTCGCGATGGCGGTGGCATGTGCGCGGGCCCGCTGCGATACCCATTCCATGCACAGGGCCATGAGCGTGGGGTGGGCAAGGCCCACCCCCGCACCGAAGAACACTGCGGCGACGGCGAACATGAAGAGCGACCGGGCGAAGATGAGCCACACCAGCGCCAATACAATGGCTGCGCAGCCGCCCCAGATCCACGGATACCGGCTGCCGGCGTTGATGCGCCGGCGAAGCGAGATGCGGGTTGTCATGATGGCGGCGCCGTAGGTCGAAAAGAAAACCCATCCATCTTCGGCGCCTTGCCGCTCGATGGCAATGGGCACGAAAACCATGATGCTGCCGTAGGCAACGGCAAGCCCCAGCATGGCCAGCGCGGGGCGCCAGACGCGCCAGTCGCGGCGTCCGGCTTCAGACGCACTGACACTTTCGCGGCTCACCGGCTCGACGGACGCGTGCTTGCGCAGTACCGGTACGACCGACAGGCTGCCCAGGGCCAGTACGACGCCCGTGACGTACAGCGCCGCCTCGTTTCCATGCTCGACGAGCAACGAGCCGAACGCCGGCGCAATCGACATGGCTACGTTCGCGCTGAGGCCGTACAGGCTGATGAGTTCGGCCCGGCGGGCGGGGCCCCCCAGGCTGTCGAGATAAAGGTACGAGGCGGTGCTGAACGCGGCGAGACCCAGGCCCTGCAGAATTCGCCCCGGCACCATGGCGAACACGCCGGGAAGAAAGTACGGCAGGAACCCCAGGGCCGTGAGCGCAAGGCCGACGCGCAGCATGCGACGGGGGGTAACCGCGTCGACGAGGCTGCCGACCGGGCCGCGAAGAAGCACGGCCGCTGCCGTAAAGGCTCCCATGACCAGGCCGACTTCAGAGGGGGTCGCGCCCCGTTGCTGAAGAATGACCGGCAGCGTCGGAAGCAGCAGGTAGGACGAGGCGAAGAAGAGAAAAGCCGAGACGAAAAACATGAATGGGAAGCGGCCCGCAGATGAAGCGACGGCCGGCGTCGTGACGGCGGTCCATACATCGTATCGGTTACCACGCAAGTGGGCCAAATTTTTTTGGTTTCTATGCACAAAGCCTATTGAAGGCTGTAAAAATGCGCCGTTATAATGGACACATCAAGGAGACGGGTGCGAGCTATGATTTACGTTGGAAAGAATGAAGACCGTTACCAGGCGGTGAAAGATGCGTTGACCGATTTGAACCCGGTCATCGTCGGCACTGTCGTCATCAAGCCCGACCTGCCGGGCCCCGACGCCGGCAACGGTGCCTTCACGCAGATTTCCTTTGTTCGCGCCGTTATCGATTGGGTGCGTGAACGGGGTAACCCCCGCCGCATCATCATTGCCGAAAGCAATGACCACGGCGATACCTGGGAAACCTTTCGCTCGCTGGGTTACGGCGACTTCGCACAGAACATGAAGGACGCGAAGGTCGAGCTTCTCGACTGCAATCGCGACAAGGGCTACGACATCGAGTTCACCGATGCGCGCGGCGAGCGCATGACGCTGCCTGTTTCGGCAACGGTCATCGATGCCGACTTCGTCATCAGCCTGAGCCTGCTGAAAACCCACGACCACGTGGCCATGGCCGGTGCCGTTCAGAACCTCGCCGGTTGCGTGGTCGGCACCGACAACAAGCTGCGGCTGCACGGGTTTGCCGGCCGCAAGCCCAATGAGATGAACGACGGCGAGCTTTCGCAGAGCGCGCGGGCCTACAGCAGCAACCTGCTGAGTCTGTACAACCTCATCGAGCCCGACCTTGCCATCATTGACGGCAACGGTCAGGAAGGCAACGGTCCCGTTCGGGGTACCCCGAAGTCGACCGACCTGGTGCTGGGTTCCGATGACGCGCTCAGCGCCGACTTCGCCGCCGCGCAGGCGATGGGGTTCGAGCCGGACGACATTCCTTACCTGCAGCTGGCGCGCGCGGAACAGCTCGATGCCTATGAAGACGAGTCGTTCCGCGGGCTGAGCATCGACGAGGTACGGGTCGACTTCCAGCCGCACAAGCGCATGCAGTCCATGCAACTGCCTGCCGCCTGACGGCTGAAAGGCCAATCATACCGAGAAGCCCTGGTACGACAGGTACCGGGGCTTCTTTTTTGTTTCCGCTGCTTCTGTTTTAATTCGCTGCCTTCGGAGGCCGGGTGTTCGGTAACACCGGCTTCAGCGCGTCGCCTTCAAGGCCCGGGCCCGGGCAACGCCCGCGTGCCACCAGGTCGCGTCGGGGCGTGCGTCAGGCGCCAGCCTTTGCAGCCAGGCAATGACCGGAACATCGCTGAAGCGACGGAAGTCGAGGGGGTTCCGGGCCATGCTCTGCCCGCTTCCCACATCGTTGAAAACAACACCCAGCACGGGCACATTTGCCGCCGCAAGGGCCTGAAGCGTCAACAGGGTGTGATTGAGGCAGCCGAGTCTGTTACCGGCCACGACCAATGCGGGCAGCTTCCACCGGCATATGAGGTCGAGGGCCGTGGTATTCTCATTGTAGGGTGTGAGCAACCCGCCCGCGCCTTCGACGATGAGGGGTCGGTGCGCGTTGCGCAGTTCGGCCATTTGCGCGTCGAGTCGGGCGACGTCGATGGAAAGGCCGGCGGCCTCGGCAGCAAACAGCGGGGCAAGCGGCGTATCGAGATGATAACCTACGGTCACGCGCTCGCCGGCCCACTCGCGAACGCGAGCGCCGTCGGAGTCCTGCTCGTTTTCGCCGCTTTCGGCAGGTTTGAAATAGTGCCACGGAAGCCCGGCCGCCTCGGCCGAAGCCGCGATGGCCGCCGCTACCCAGGTCTTACCGACTTCGGTGTCGGTACCGGTAACGAAGAAAGCCTTGTGTTGGAGAATATCTTGTCTGTCCGTCTGTTGCATATTTCCGATATCCACTTCGGTCCTCCGCACCGTGCCGAGATGGACACAGTCGTGCGCAAGCTGGTTGAAGACGAACAGCCCGATGCCCTCGTCGTCAGCGGAGATCTGACCCAGCGCGCGCGACCCGAGCAGTTTACCGAAGCCCGTAATTGGTTGGCGAGTCTCAGGGTACCGCAGGTGGTCATACCGGGCAACCATGACGTACCGCTCTGGGCCGTGCACGAAAGGCTCGGCGATCCCTTCGGCCGCTATCGGACCCATTTATCCGACGAGCTCGAGCCGACGCTTCGACTCGACGGCGTGTGGATATACGGCCTCAACACCGCGAAGGGCTTCACTCTCAAGAACGGCGTTTTTCGTGCATCGTCGCTGCAGGCAATGAAAGCATTTTTTGCCGACGCACCTCGGGGAACGCTGCGTGTCGCGACCGCCCACCACCATCTGCTGCCGGCCCCGGGTCAGGTGTACGATCCGGTGGCAAGCCGCGCCCGCGCGGCTGCGTACGCCCTGAACGAAGCCGGTGTCGACGTTCTGCTTTCGGGCCATCTGCACCACTCGTTCGTCGTGCAGGTACGCGACCACTATCCCCGGCTCAGGCACCGTACCCTGGTGGTGCATTCGGGCACGACCATGAGCACCAGGGGGCGCCATGCCGAACACGGCATGAACAGTCTCAACGTGATTGAAGCCGACGGCGCCCGGCTGCATATCGAACACAGGCACTACTCCGAAGAACAGAAACGATTCGTCGGAGTCGCCGGCTACCAGTACCCGCTGGGCGACGCTCCCGAAAGCTGAACAAAGCAGGCGGTGGCAAGGAAGAGCGCAACCGCGATTGCGAGCGGCACCGGCGGCGGGGTATAGTAAGACTTTTCCAGGAGACAGCCATCCATGAGTGAGCAGAGCCCGAACACGGGTAGTCAGAAGGGCGTCGTTACCGCGATTGTTATCGCTACGCTCGTAATCATTGCGACCGTCGCCGCCTCGACGGGTTACATCGGAAATCGACTCAACGTACTGGACCGTGCCGTTGCGGTTGCCCTGCAGGATGGCCCACCCCTCGGTGCCGGCGAAGAACCCGAAGAGCCGCCCCAGGTCGACGTGTCCAAGCTCGTCAAGGCCGACGACCCGCAGCTCGGCCCCAAGGATGCCAAGGTTACCATCGTCGAATTCTCCGACTACGAGTGCCCCTTCTGCGGTCGCTATTACCGCGACACGTACAAAGGCCTGAAGGAGAAGTACGGCGACAAGGTGCGCTTCGTATTCAAGGACTTCCCCCTTCCCTTCCACCAGAAGGCCCAGAAGGCCAGCGAAGCTGCGCACTGCGCGGGCGAGCAGGGTAAGTACTGGGAATACCACGACGTACTCTTCGAAAACCAGCGCAATCTTTCCGAGGAAGAGCTGAAGGGCTACGCCCGCAAGCTGAACCTCGACGGCGTGAAGTTCGACGCCTGCCTCGGCAGCGAACGCTTCGCCTCGAAGGTTCGCGACGGACTGAATGCCGGTCGCTCGGTCGGTGTCAGCGGAACGCCCACGTTCTTCATCAACGGCCGCCGTCTGGTCGGCGCGCAGCCCTCGGTGGCTTTCGAACGCATCATCGACGAAGAACTCGGCAACTGAGTTCCTGTCGCCATCAACGATTCAAGCCCGGCTCAGGCCGGGCTTTTTTTGTGCAATCACCGTCGGCAGAGTCTTTCTGTCCGTGCGTTGCCGGTAAACGTTGGATACGCTCCACGTTCAGTGCTCTCCGGGGCGTCTCAGTCTACGACGTACTCGAAACGCAGGCCGATACCCGAAAAACGGATTTTTTCGGGACCGCCGATGTTCAGCACGGAATCGTAATCGTACTGCTGACCCCAGATGGCCATCAGACCGATGAGGTTTTCGTCCCAGCGAAAGGCCGCCTGGGCGAAGGCGTTGGGGAAGACGACACCGGTCACGTCGAAGAGGCCGGTAATGGTAGAGACACCGCCGCCCGGGCCGATTTGAATGGCTTTGCGGTCGCCGACCGTGATGGACGCGTCGACATCGAGGTAGGCTCCGAGGCTGAGCGGGGCGCCGGAAATATTGGGCAGGAAGGCGGGACCGATCGAGCCATGAGGTCGTACCGACAGCCACTCATCGAACGTCCAGCGGGGCCCCACGTCGGCCCTGATGAGCGACCAGTTTCCGTTCGTCCAGATCTGAATTCCCCCTTCCAGGGTACGGGGCGTTTTCCTGTCGCTGTCGCCGGCGGCGGGTGAAGCCGCCACCAGCAGCGAGAGCAGTAAAAACAGCGCCGGCGCCGAAAGACGCATGCCGGCGAAGGCTAGGCAAAAAGCTTGCTTCATGAGAGCAACTCGGTTTCTTCGGGCGTCAGTGAGTGGCCTTCGAGCAGTTTCAGGCGGGCGACCGCCCCCGAGGCCACGACAAGAAGCAGGGGACTTTCGACTTCGCTTTCGGCCCCCGTATACAGCGGGTCGCCCAGCACCGTTCGGGCCACATCGAGCTGAACCGACGCGCGCTCACGCAGTTCGACCTCGCCGCGGGCGAAGCGGTACAGTTCGAGAAATACCCTGACGTACGGATTCTCTCCGTCGGGCTGGGGGGCATCGGAAGAAAGGCCGATCAGGTGTTCATGCCGTCGACGGCTCGACGATACGACGCGACGCGCGGCCTCGAGAACGTCAATCTCGGAAAACAGCGAAAGCCGCACGTTCGGTCTCAGGCCCGAGCCCCGACGTGTTCATCGGTATCAGGGTCAATGGCTTCGAGGCGGGCGTCGACTTCGGCCACGACCCGCCAGATGACTTCCTTGGCGTCGCCCTTCAGATTGCACCCGGCCGCACGGTCATGCCCGCCGCCCTGGGGGTCGAGATCGCGCGCGAGCGAGGCAACGTCGATTTTTCCACGCGAACGCAGCGAGAGCTTGTACTCGTTTTCGCCCAGCTCGACGGCCAGCACGGACACCTCGACGCCTTCGGTGAAAATCATCTGCTCGACAATGCCCTCGAGATCGTCGATGTGGGCGTCGGCGTCCTGCATCATGCGCATGGTCACGACCGCGTACCCGACGGTGCCCTGCCGATTGCGCTTCATGGTCGAGAGCACCTTGCCGAGCAGCACGCGGGCCGAATACGTGCGTACGAGCAGAACGCGCTCGGCCACGGCAGGGAAATTGAATCCGGTTTCCAGCAGCCTGGCCGCCACGCGCATGGTCTGCGGCGTGGTGAGCTTGTAGAGAAAACCGCCGGTATCGAAGATCATGCCGGTGTAGAGAATCGCGGCCAGCTCGGGCGTGAGCTCGGTGCGCCAGGCTTCGTCTTCAATGAAACCGTAAATGATCTCGGCCGTGCTCGAAGCCTTCGGACGCACGAGATTGATCTGGGCGCCGCCTTCGGTACGAACCTTGTGGTGATCGATGGTAATGCGCGTTCCGGCCCGTTCGAAAAGGGCCCGCACACGGCCGATACGCTCGGGGCTGCAGTCGACCGCGAAGGCGACGTCGTAATCGCCGAGCACATCGTCGTCCATCGTTTTCATGTCGGCCGTTCCGGGCAGGAACGCATAGCGGTGCGGACAATGAACCTCGTTGATGATGTCGACGCGTACGTCTGCCGTACCCTTGTAGCTTTCGATCAGCGCTTTTAACGCCAGCTGCGCCGAAACCGAGTCGCCGTCGGGTTTCACGGCCGATGTAATCAGAAACGTCGACCCCCGGTCGACCGCCTGACGTATCTGCTCGCGAACCTCGTGCTCGTTCATTCGCTCTACTTCTCCTTGCCCGAAGCCTTGTCTCTACCGACCTGCCGAGCCACCGCGAGCGCATCGCGAATCTCGACGGGTGTGGCCGTGGCCGTTCCCAGTTTACCGACGACGACGCCGGCTGCATGATTGGCCAATTCGGCCGCCTCGGCCGGACTGGCGCCCGCGGTCAACGCCAGCGTAAAGGTCGCGATGACCGTATCGCCCGCCCCCGTGACGTCGAACACCTGACGCGCACGGGTGGGAATGTGATGGGAAGCGCTATCCTTTCGGAACAGCGTCATGCCTTGATCGCCGCGGGTAAGCAAGACCATGTCGCCTTCAATGCGCGCAAGCAGGTCGCGCCCCGCCTGTTCGACCGGCTCGTGCTTGTTCACGAGGGCCCGCCCCAGCGACTCGCCGGCTTCCTTCACATTGGGCGTAATGGCCGTCACGCCCTTGTACAGGTGAATATTGCCGGGTTTCGGATCGACCAGAACCGGAATGCCCTGCTTCCGTCCCGCCTCGAGTACGGCGGCGACCACCTCTTCGGAAACGACGCCCTTACCGTAATCGCTGATGATGATGGCGTTGAAATTCTTCTGGGCCCGCCTGATGAACTGCATGAGTTTCTTGCGGGCACCCTGCAGCGGCGAGCGATCTTCGCGGTCGAAACGCACGACCTGCTGGTGCGCGGCAATGACGCGGGTCTTCACCGTCGTGGGGCGGCCGATTTCAACGACGGCCCCGTCGGTCGGAACATTGAGTTCGTGCAGAAGTTTGAGAACGCGATTGCCGCCGTCGTCGTTGCCGATGACGCCGCAAAGGGCGGCCTTGGCGCCGAGGGCCACCAGGTTGTTGACGACATTGGCGGCGCCGCCGAGCTGCGTGGTATGCCGTTGCACGTCGACCACGGGCACCGGCGCCTCGGGGCTGATGCGGTCGGCTTCGCCGTAGAGAAATTCGTCGAGAATGACGTCGCCCACGACGAGAATGCGTCCGTCGGCAAAGTTCAGCAGTCGTTTGTCTGCCTGCTTCAAGTCCATGCGCGTGATCTCTGGAACCGCATCTTCTCGTAGGCTTCGTCCGTGGCGACAACCCAACGCGCAAACGTGAAACCGGCTTCGATGCGGCGCCGGGCGTTTGCGCCGAGTTCACGTCGACGGGCGTGGTCGGTTACAAGCCGCTCCATGGCCGATGCCAGGTCGGCGGCCTGGTGCGACCGTACAATATAGCCCGTTTCGCCGTCGGTTACAACTTCGGGAATTACGCCGATATCGGTGCCGACCACCGGCAGGCCGGCGCTCATCATCTCGAGCCCGACGCGGCAATGCGCCTCGGAGCCGACCGAAGTGACGACGCCGACGTCGGCGGCCGAGTACAGCGCTTCAATATCGTAGACATGCCCCAGCAAACGCAAGCCCGGCGAACCGCTACCCTGGGCGATGGCCTCGTAATGCCCCTCGAAACCCGGCACGGCCTTACCGGCAACGAGAAACACGGCATCGGGGTGCCGGGCGTGCACGGCGGCCGCCGCCTCGAAAAAAACCTCGGGGGCCTTGATGGGGGCCAGACGGCCTACCCAGACAAAGACCGGACTGGTTTCGGGAATGCCCAGACGGGCACGAACCTCGCGGCGTTGCCGCTCGTCGCGCCGGAAGCGCTCGCCGTCGACGCCGCCGTACACGACGTGTATGCGGTCGGCGTCGGCCCCCAGGGAATGAATATAGCGTTGCTTCGACTCTTCGCCCGGCACGATGAAGCCCGCAAGGCGTCGTTCGTAGAACCGGCGCGTCAGGGCGCCGCCCTTGGCCGGCCGCACGTCGACACGGGTGCGCACGAGCAGGGCATGCGACCGGCCGGCGGCCAGCAGGGCCAGGTTCTGCAGGTCGGCGTGATGGGCGTTGACAACGTCGACATTACCGATTTCCCGTCGCAGAAGCGCCAGGGTCGCCAATGAATGCAGGGGACCGAGGTTGCGGGCCTCGACATCGAGCCCCAGCGACCGCGCCTTTTCGGCCGGCGGCTCGCCGGCCGCCGTGATGATGCGAACATCGTGGCCGGCTCGCTGCTGCGCAGCCGCGAGGTGCACGGCATACTGCGCGGCGGCATTCCAGAAGCG